>JAHDFT010000093.1:0-12163 GCA_020628015.1 Bacteroidota bacterium | reverse complement strand
TGAGAACCGCCCCAAACACCACGACGACTTTCCCCATCATTACTATGACTTCCTCTTAATCCTAATACTGCACTCTTTGTATAAGTCGCAAATTTAGTACACCAAGGCGCAGCCACTCGTTTACCATCATAAGAGCTTTGTTTGGTGTAATGGTCTACAAATTCTCCTTTATTGCCTTTACTAGTTTCCCATTCGCCACCAGCATGAAATACAGTACCCATATAATATTCCATCTTAGCCACTTCAACAGCCAATTTACCCATAATCGCCACTTTTTGATCAGCGGTCAAATTCTTCTGATCCTTAAAAGCCTTGATTTTTGGTGGGTAGGTAGCATATTGCTCTCTTGCATATTTCGCCAATGCTTTGACCTTTGCACTCTTATCTGGATGTGTTTCCTTGCCAGCATCAACTAATTTCTTCAATCCTTCTGCTTCTTTGGAAACTTTTGCTTTTTCCTTTTCTGGTAAATCAGATTTATCTTTTGCATCATTAATGTTAAGATAGCCAAGAGCCTTATCTAATTGGTTACCAAATAGTAGTGTATTACTGAATTCACTTTTGATGTGAGCAATAATGTCTTTTTTATATTTCGCTAAATAGAGTTTTTTGAAAGCAATGATAAGGTTCGGATCTTTTTTCAACTTATCCAAGTTACTGTACACCTGGCTTTCATTAGTTCCTATACCAGCCATAGCTCCATGTACTTGGTCAGCGATAACATCCAAGTCTGGGCCTTCTTGTTTTTCTGGTTTCGGTTTTTCTTTTTGAGGATTTATTTTGACATATTTACCAGATACCCACTGCTCTGGGCCGATTTTATGCCAGCCATTTTCTGCGGTGGTTAATATGGTAATCGTTTCCCCACCCTTAATGGTTTTACCTGTTTTACCATGATTGGCACCAGGGCCTTTCCTTATATTTAAAGCTGAAGCATTAATGGTTCCAGTTTTGGTACCTGCATCTGGTGCTTCTTGCTTTTGTATAAGTGGTGCGCCTACCTGTTCGGCTGGTTTTTGTTGTGTGGTAAAAAATGATTTTTTCCTTTGTACTGGTGTCGCCCCTTCTTTTTTGGTTTGAGCAGCAGAAAAGAAACTCCCTTGTGGATTAAAAAAAGAGCTATTTTGGTTTTGAGGATTACTTTTTTTCTGAAGGGCAGATTTATTTTTCGTCTTGGTCTGCATAATAGATAGAATTGATTAAGATGTAAATGGTAATAACATAGCATCAATAATGGCTTGCTGTATTTGGCCACCATTACCATGCCTAAAGTATACTACTGAAATCAATATAAAGGAAATTATTGTTTTTTAAAAATTATTTTTCACTTGCTTACTTATGCTTATAAATAAAAAATTAACACAATATCATTTCATATTATTTTTCATAAAATTAATTATCAATACTTTATAAAACAACCTTACAGCTATCCTTTATTATAAACTTTAAAAAACATTATTTATCAATTATTTACAAATTATTATTACGCATTATTTTCATTAAACTCGTTCTTCGTTTATATTTCTCCTTAATATTGCTTACTCGTTTCTTAAATAAAGTAGGCTCTTCTACTTTTTTTATGGCTAAAAGTAAGTCTACAACTTCATAATAAGCATTCTTATCCGTAGGTACTAAGCTACTTGCTAAAGCACTATTAAGCTGTTCTATTCCTTTTTCAGGATAACGCTCAATGTATTTTTTATAAAAATCAATTTGAGTATCATAACGGAAAGCATTTTCAGGGTACTTTTTAAATAATTGTCGAATGCTATCGGTGTCATCAATTCTTTCTAAGAAATTAATATAAGACATTATACTTTTTTCCTCTAAGTTTTGTGCTATATTTGTCGGTAATGAACCGTTCAATTGATAGATTTGATAGGCGGTATCTTCATTGGATCTGAACTCAAAATAGCTTTTTGCCCAGAGTTGCTGTTCCGCATCTCCTTCATGTTGATAAGCCAATTGTAATCGTTTATGATAGAGTTTGACCAAGTTTTCATCCACATGGAAGAATACTGCTTTATTAGGATTTGGTTCCACACTTAGTAGGTGAATATTCAACATTTTAATGACTCGAAGTGTTTGTCCTTGCTTTTCCCAATAGTCAATCAGTAAACCAAAGAAATAGTGATTTTCCTGGTATTCTTCTAGGAATTCTAATTGCTCCTGTTCAGATAATGTCGGTTTTAATAGCTCATATATTTTAATGTGTGTAGACAGCCTTAACTCCCTAAAAAAAGCTTGTTTTACCAATGTTTCTCTTAGTTCCCCAATATTTTCTGGGCTATAAAAACGATATAAATCTCCCCAAACAAGAGAATGTCCTGAGCTGGTTAAGCCTTGTAATTTTTCCCAAAGTTGAGCATAAAAGGATTGACGTTCTTGTACAGCCAAAATCATTGAAAATTCAAATAGGTAGTGGATTAGTGGAATATGATTGTATTCTGCATACGCCTCCTCATTGTCATAACCATAGTATTCGTCATATTCATATTCATCTTCTTCATCATCATATTCTGATAGTCGATTTAAGCCATCATCTTCTATTACTGCTTCAATACGTCTAGGTAAGTTTAATAAATAAGCAGCAATAGTCAATTCTTCCCCATTATTCCAAAGTTGTTTCATTTCCTTCAAATATTGAAAGAATTCTTCATCAAATTGGTCAATAAACGTAGGCTCACTATCCAATAAGGCATCAATCTTTTGGAAATAATCTTGTAGGAGGGCTGTTTTTTGCTTAGGAGAGCTTTGGCTTAGGCGAATATCTGTTTTGTATTTTTCAGGAGCAAACTGCCTCACTAAATTCATTAATTTTTCCTTGTCGCAAGCCAATAAGAATTGCTCAAAGGGGTCCTCATTTTCTACAGTAGCCGAAGGGAATTGCTTAAAATTCGGCAAATGGATATAAGTATTATTGACTGGTGTATCCTCTTCTTCCTCGAAATCTATATCTTCTATATCATCATCCAAGTTATTTTGCTGGGCTTTCCAATCATAATCCTCTTTCAAGACCAAAAGTACAGCCGCTAGATGTTTACAAGCATCATAATAAGGACAACTGCAAGAACCATACAGCACATCACCATCATGCTTTAATAGAATCTTGTAATCATAAGCCATACTACCTGTTACTGTAGCAACCACTTTATCAGCAATTACAGCTTCTATGGTAACCAAGTCATCCATATAATAATCCAAACCTCTATTATAAATAGTACGTCCAAATATGGATTTGATGGTGGTTCGATCCAATCTTTGTAATTCGCTTGCTAAATCTGTTTCCTTTAAGTGGCTTAGTGCGTGCATCGTACTCATATGGTCATTTTTATTATGATACCTAGTAAACTTAGTAAATGTTTTTCATTTTTTATAACCTGTATAAATAGTTTGGTGATAGATTTAAATTAATCAAGTTACCCCAATTAAAACGACTTTCTACTTTTTTGTAATGACTTAAAGCAACTTCGAGAATAATTTTTGCGTTATACATGGAAAATTCACATCAGGAAATATGAAAAATAAATGTAGCATTTGATGCATCCTTATTTTTCAGCATTTCCAATTTCCCAGAACTTAGGAACAGTAAAAAAATAACTATTCAATTTTGCTTGATAAATTTGCAAACTTATTTTTCACTCGTTCCTCAAAAATCAAATCCCAGAATTATGAAACAATTATGTTTTTATCTCCTAATTTTTTCTTGTTTAGTAAGTTGTACCAAAGATCCTGCACAAGACTATGAACCAATTATTGACCAACCTGTTGAGATAGTCGAAGAAACACCAGAAACTTCAACTGAGGAGGAAGAAGTGGAAGAAACAACAGCTGAAGACATTGAAAAGACTCATGATGTAGATGTCAATAAAGCTGCCGAAGCGGTCTTTGTTCGATTTAAAAACATTTCCAATGAACGATTGGAAAATATAGAAATTGCTGACAAAAAATATGGTAGCCTAAGTCCTGAACGTTCAACAGGTTACTTCAAATTTGCTTATTTCGGAGAGGATACTGGAATGCCAGATATGCCTTTAATCGCAACTATTGATGATGTCGTATATGAGAGCTTTAGTAAGTATTTCTTCTGTGGTACTCAAAAAGGAAAGCTAGAGAATGGATACTACACGGTTACTATTGAAGTCAGAGATAGTAAAGAAGAAAACTTACTAAATTTAAGTTTTGAATAAGCAAATAATTGGGCATTATGCCCATGTTTATTGGGGTGCATCTAATAAATTAAATGTATCCCAATAATGACCCACCTATTTTAATCCCTATGAAAACTCCTTGTTTTTTATGTACTTTTTTATTGGTTTGTCTTATACATCTAAACACTTATGGACAGTCATTAAACATTAGCATAAAAGGCAAGGAAAATAATTTTGATTTCAATCAACTCCCTCCCATTCCTAAAGATTGTCCAAACGAACCAGCTTGTACAACTGTATTACAACAATATTTACAAAGTTTATATCAAAAGGGCTATTGGGCAGCATCCTTTGATAGTGTTTATCAAGATAGTACAGGTGTTTATGCCCTACTTTATCTAGGAGAAATTTATGAACTCAAAGCATTAAATGTAGATCAAATTGATCCTAAAGCCCTTAAAAAAGCAGCTTATAAACCTTCCTTTTTTGAAGGCCGTAGCTTTCAAATGCCTTCCTTAATTGCGCTTCAAAATGCGCTCCTTCGTTATTATGAAAATCAAGCTTATCCTTTTGCAGAAGTAGGATTGACCAATATTCAATTCCAAGCAGACGGTGTACATGCAGATTTGCAGGTCAATAAACATCAACGCATCACTATAGATAGTCTCCTCCTAGAAGGAGATGCCAATATTAGTAAACGTTTTTTACATCGTTATTTGAATATCCCAATTGGGCAAGGTTATAATGAAGCGACCATGCAACAAATGGAATCCCGCTTGCGAGAATTGCCCTATCTGCGTTTAGTTAGAACGCCTAGGGTTATTTTTATTGGTGATGATGCACAGGTCAATTTGGCATTGAAAAAAAAGAAAGCTAGTAAATTTAATTTATTGATTGGTATTATTCCAGGTACTACTTCGGTCACTTCTACTGGACGAAGCCGTAATTATACGATTACAGGAGATGGTGATTTAGCCCTACAAAATGCATTGGGTGCAGGGGAATCTTTAGAATTGTCTTTTAAGCGGTATCCTGGGAATGTGATGGAGTTGGAGACACAGATTTGGTATCCTTACCTCCCATTACTCCCCTTTGGCGGAGATTTTCGATTTGATTTATACATTAAAGACCCAGAATTTAGGGAAATCACTACCTTCGCTGGCTTACAATACTTACTCAAAGGCAATGATTATTTTAAAGTTTTTTGGGATCGTCGAGCTACAGATTTATTACAAGTAGATACTGTTGCTATCATTAATAATCAACAACTGCCCAGCACTTTAGATAGCCGACGTACTTTTTATGGATTAGCTTATCATTTAGAACAATTAGATTATCGTTTTAACCCTAGAAAAGGCTTTAGCAGTCATGTAGAAGCCTCTATTGGTAGTCGAAAAATCCTTCCGAATAATGGCATTTTGGCATTGGACGAAACCATATACGAAAACATTGATTCTAGTGGTACACAAATCAAATTTAATTATCACTTAGAGAAATATTGGCCGTTGGGTCGTGCCTCTACCTTGAAAACAGCAATAGATGGAGCCTATATTACCAATCAATCTGTTCTGAAAAATGAATTGTATCGGATTGGTGGAAATCGTAAACTTAGAGGCTTTGATGAGGAATCTATTTTGACCAGTTTCTATAATCTATTGACCATCGAATATCGCTTATTGTGGGGGGCAAATTCCTATTTTGCTGCATTTACTGACATCAACTGGTTGCCCAATGGTCGTTTTACTGCCGAAGAAGCTTATTTACAAACAGGCTTTGGAGTGGGTTTGAGTTTTGAAACAAAAGCGGGTATGTTTGCCCTGAGTTATGCATTAGGTCGAGATTGGGCTTTACAAGATCGTTTTCAGTTGCGAAATGGGAAAGTACACTTAGGTTATGTAAGTGTTTTTTAAAAAATTAAAGTCAAATTTGCGATGATGGAAATTCAACTTATTTTGGCTAAATTTGCTCCATCACCAATATTAAAAGATTATGATCGCACCAGCAACTCTTCAATTTTTAACGGAATTAAAAGTCAATAATAATAGAGATTGGTTTAATGACAATAAATCTCGTTATCAGGATGCTCAAAAAAATTTGGAAGCAGTCGTTGCTCAAATTATAGAGGGCTTAGAGGATGAGGAGCTAACAGATATCAAACCTAAAAGCTGTCTTTTTCGCATTTATCGAGATGTTCGGTTTTCTAAGGATAAATCGCCTTATAAGACTAATATGGGTGCTCATATTGTTAAAGGAGGGAAAAAATCTGGGAATGCGGGTTATTATATGCACATCCAGCCAGGAGAACTATTTTTTGGAGGTGGGATGTATGGTCCACCATCCAAAGTATTAGCCAAGATTCGACAAGAAATAGACTATAATCCAGATAGTTTCAAAAAAATCATTTTTAGTGAGGAATTTAAAGCCCATTTTGGCGAGTTGGAAGGGAGTAAATTGAAAACTGCACCTAAAGGTTATCCTAAAGATCACCCTGAAATCGCTCTCCTACGATTCAAAGATTTTCTGGCTACTAAAAGGCTAGATGATACAGTAGCGACTTCATCAGATTATGTTCCTTTGGCCATTGCTACTTTTAAGGCAATGAAGCCTTTGAATGACTTTCTTAATCAGGCTTTGGATTAATGAAGTATTCTTGAACTTGTTTGGTGACTTGCTTTTATTTATAAAAATTAATCGCTGTTACAAATTCTGTATTGTACTGTACAAACTCTGAATAATCCTTGTCATAGAACAACTCCATTACAAAAACAAACTTTAGCATTTTATTGATCCTAAAAGAAATTTGAGATCGCCAATCTAAGTCTACTCTTTTGCCATTAATGAACGAATAGAAATTGGATTCGATTTTCATTTTTTCCGCATCATAATAGTAAATATCTGCTCGAAGGGCTACACCGTGATTGGTGATGCGTTTAACCCCTTTTTCCACCCCAAATACTTTCGATTTGGTACCATAAACCCGATCATCTAAAACATAAGTGGCTTTAAGTTCATACAGACTTATTTGGATGTCGTAGGCTTTCTTTTTCAATTGGTATCCAATTGCCCAGTGGGTATAGGCTGGTGAGAAAAAAGTAGAATACAACATCTTCTGATTATTACGCACCAAACGAGCATCAAACATTTGTGTTCTTACCGAGTGCAATAATAGTGCATTACCAAAAGGTGGATACTCATAAATCAAAGTATTCCGCATGTCAAATCGGTCTAAGTTTTTAATAAAATACTTACCGATATTATGCCTAAAACCAAGTGTCGTATTCAAATTTGCCCTATAAATAAAAGGCTTTTTTCGTTTGGCATATTGCCCTCTAAATCGGGCGGTGATGGCATAGTTCATATCACTTGCCCCTTCCCAGTCATTCCCCATATAAAAGCCAATGGAGCAAAAGCCATTTAAGCGCAATTTATCATAGTCCTTAGAAGCTATTTTAGGAGCTGGATTAGGAATTAATAAATTAGTCCCTGGCACCAATTCATTTGCATATAAAATATTGAGTCGTTTAATATCATCTACATCTACCTTATACTTTACAGCGATTTGATGTAACCGTTCTCCTTTAGCTACTTTATGTAATTTAAAAGGCTTTTCATTATGGAGCTTGATACGGAGTTGATTTTGAGCTGGGACTTTAAGTAACATCCCTTCTTCTAAGCGATTACCCAAAATATTATTGAGTTGTTTCAGTTCCTCTACACTAATCTGGTATTGTTGAGCAATAGCATGTAAATTGTCCCTTTCTTTTACTTGGTGAAATTTGATGGGCATAGCTGGTAAATCACTAGCCCGTTGTTCCTCTTCAACAGTAGGAATTTTTAAGAAACTTCCTGATGTTAAAGTATTTGATTCTAATTGATTCAAAGTTTTAATTTCTCCGACACTTACCGCATAACGCCTTGCCACACTAAATAATTGCTCTCCTGATTGTACCTTATGTACTGTAAATGGTGCGCTTGTTTGTAAATGATTCTTTTTTAATTGCTCTACTGGCACCAATACATAATTACCAGGTGTGACAGCCCCTTTTTGCTGATCCAAATTATTCAAACGATTCATATCAGACACAGAAAGCCCATAGTTATTGGCAATATCATCAAGGTCTTCTGTAGGTTGTACCTTGTGCATCCAATAAAGTTGATCTTCCTTAGTGATGTCTGTTTTTGCTGTAGTTTTATTTGTATTACTTGTCTTAGCTGATGCTGTATGGCGGACTTGCGCCAGTACTAAGTTACTAGAAAAGCATAAACTACAGTATAACAGCAATAAAAAGGTTTGGGGGATTAGGTGGTGCTGGTAAACGTTTTTCATAAAATAAGAGCAGCGGTATGATGATTTCAAGAAATTAATTCAAAAAATAATGCAACATTTTTAGTCATGTATCCGTATATAAAACCACAAGAGCAATCATTATTAACGACTTTTCCTACTAGTAAACAAAATCTACGAATGACGGGACATCAAATCGTTTGATTTTTATTATAAATAGCAAAATGGGGGGCAATATTTGGGAATAGGGATAAAATCAATCACTCTATGTGCAATTAATTTTTACCATTCCTCAATCAATTAATCGGGCAAAAATTACTCCTCTAATAAAGTAGGATTTTATTTTTCATCAGATACACAAAAGGCCAACTTCAAAAATAATTTTGAAGTTGGCTATCTATTTATATCGAGCTAATAATTTTCAAGTATTAATACAACATAGGCATCAATGGATTAATTTAACATCGCATTATCCATATCACCATCTACATAGTTTTCATTAATCATTTCCAATGCATCTGCTAAATCAGAAGCAGAGAAATCAGAATCACATCCACCTAATACATTGTTAGCTTCATCTAAAATGAATGCAACAGATTGACCAGATAATGGACCTTCAGCAGCTAGTGTCAAGTCTTCTAACATACAGTCATTAGCTCCAAAATCAGCATCATAACCATCAAATGCAATAGATAAAGATAAAGCCAATACGTGACCTGCCAATACATTTGCAGAACCACTCATAGGATCAATAGCACTTTCAGTTAATGCAGCAGGAGTACCACCTTCTGGTAAGAAATCAGTAATTGCTTGTGCACTAGTGAAAGTTAATGTATTACCATCTTCACAACCAATAGTTAGACCTTCTGGAAACGCAGCATCGAAATTAGCGTGTAAATAGGTGCCAGGATTGTCACCACTTGGTACTGCACCCCAACCACCAGGCGTTTGTGTTCTATAAAATTCTAAACCACAGTCTCCACCTCCAATTGGTGGTGGCTCAGAACTTTGGGCTAAAACATCTTGGGCAGCGAAAGCAAGGAGAGCAAGTGCAATCATTAGAAACTTTTTCATTGTAGTATCTTTTTTAAGTTAAACAAAAATATAATTGACAGGACACCCCTATTACTACAAGGCTAATGCCATTGAAATGTAAATTACAAGTACAAAAAAGAAAAATGGATGGCAGGTAATAAAAAACATTTAGTCCCTCAAAATACTAGTCAAGCTCTATCAGACTAATGACATAATAGTATAATAACACAAAAAACAAAGCTTCTATTAGTCTAATAATCAGTCAATTAAGAAAATAAAAAAAGGAGTGGTATAAAATGTTACACAAAAAAAGCAAAATCTTGTTTTTTATATTTAGTAAAAGTCTTCACCAATCATTTTAACTTGCATATATAACATCAAGTAATTATAATCTCATTATAGATAACAAAAAAATTGCTTGCATAAGCCTCTTGAATAATATTTACTTTTATAATAAATGCTATTAAATTAAGATTAAAAATATTTCAAAAGAAAAAAAAATCATCCTAGTAAATTTTGCTATTTCGTGACTTTTATTAACGGAATGAAAATAAAAATTATAATTGTTGACAATACTATACACTTATGTATAAAAAATTATACAAAATTTACCTCTTGCCACTCTTCTACTGGTTGCTCACAAGCTTGATCTTTGCATATATAAATTAAGGTTTTTCCTTCTATAAAGCGGTTTTCAACTAATTCAGGGTAATTGACAGCATCTGTAGCAATAGCTGTCACCTTATTGGGGTAATACTTTTTTTGAAAGCCTGCCATTTTATCAACAGCCTCCTTACCAACTACTGCAACTTCATAAAATGGATACGCAAAATTCATCCAAGTAGTTGCCCATCGACCAAAAGAAGAAGGAGCTTTCATGATCATCGTTTCTACCGACTTAAGCAATTTTAAAGCAAGCGTTCGGTATTCCCATTTGCCTAAAAGTGCAGCCAATCGAAATAGGTTATAAGCCATCATTGAATTGCCAGAAGGCGTTGCTCCATCATAAAACTCCTTTTTTCGGATAATGGTATCTTCTTGATAATCAGGGGTAAAATAAAATCCGACTTGTTGTGTATCACTAAAATGTTGGCGGACATGCTTGGTTAAAGCAGCTGCTTTTTTGAGATAATCTACTTTATGACTGACTTGATACAATACAATTAAAGCATCAATCAACTGGGCATAATCTGATAAAAAAGCAGGATATTTCGCTATTCCATTTTTATAGGTATGAAAGTATTTTCCACCTTCTTCTTGAAAAGCTACTAAAAGAAAATCCATATTTTGAACGGCAATATCCAAATAATGTGGATTGCCACTTGCTTCATACGCTTTGGCGTAGGCCACACACATCATCGCATTCCAAGACAAAATAATTTTATCATCTAAACCTGGCTTAACTCGTTTTTGCCTTTCTTCTAATAATGCTTTTCGTCCCTTTGCGACAATCTGTTTAAGTTCCCACATTTCCAAGCCTGTTTTCTCTGCAAACTGAGCATAGGACATTCGACGATTGAGGATATTTTTGCCTTCCCAATTGCCTTCCTCTGTAATATCAAAAAAGGCATCAAAAATAACCGATCCATTACCTATCAAACGGTCTACCTCTGCTTTATCCCATACATAATACTTTCCTTCCACTCCTTCTGAATCGGCATCATAAGAGGCATAGAATCCACCTTCCTCACTCCTCATTTCTGTTTCTATAAAAGATAAAGTTTGCTGAATCACCTCCAAATAATCTGGATTTTGGGTGATTTTATAAGCATCAGCAATGATTCCTACTAATAATGCATTATCATAGAGCATTTTTTCAAAATGAGGCACCAACCATTCTTTGTCTACTGTATAACGGGCAAATCCTCCACCTATTTGGTCATAAATACCTCCTTCAATCATTTTATCAATAGAAAAAAGGGCATGATCTAGGGCAAGCTGTTCTTGGCTATGATGATAATACTGCATCAGAAAATCAATATTCATCGTTCCTGGAAACTTAGGTGCGCCTCCAAATCCACCATCATCTGTGTCAAAACTGGTTTGCAGTCGGTTAAAAACTTTTACAACCAGTTCAGCATCTACTGGATAAGTAGCGGTATCATCAAAGATGGGATTTTTGAAAATGACCTGATCTTGGGATTGGATGTGGTAAGTCAAGTTGTTTGCCTGTTCTTCTATCGTTTGCCTTTGCGTTTTAAATGTCTCCGCAATTCGTTTAAGTACATATAACCAATTGGGTTTACCATACATAGGCTGAGGAGGAAAATAAGTTCCTCCATAAAAAGGACGACCATCAGGGGTCAGAAAGCAATTGAGCGGCCAGCCTCCTTGACCTGTCATGGCGGTAATGGCATCCATATAAATCTGATCCAAATCGGGGCGTTCCTCTCTATCTACCTTGATATTAATGAAATGCTCATTCATAAACTCCGCAACCTTTTCATCCTCGAAAGATTCCCTTTCCATGACATGACACCAATGACAAGCTGCATAACCAATACTAATCAAAATTGGCTTATTTTCTTCTTTAGCTCGCTCCAAAGCTTCTTTACTCCAAGGATACCAATCTACGGGGTTATGAGCATGTTGTAGTAGGTAAGGACTGGTTGCATTGATAAGTCGATTAGGCATAGATGTATATTTACGAATAAGCAGACAGCATTTCAAGGGCTGATCAACGGTATATTTT
>JAHDFT010000092.1 GCA_020628015.1 Bacteroidota bacterium | reverse complement strand
CTTGCAATCCTTAAAATATATTTATGACTATTTTTCTTATTGGTTTTATGGCTTGTGGTAAGACTACTACAGGTAAACGACTAGCTAAGGCTTTGGCTTATCAATGCTTGGATTTAGATGCATTTATCGTACAAAAAGAGCAACAAAGCATTGCTGAAATATTTGAACAATATGGAGAGGGACATTTTAGAAATTTAGAAAAAAAATACTTGACCGAAACTTTTTCCAGTCCTCAAACGGTTGTGGCAACAGGAGGTGGAGCAGCTTGTTTTTTTGATAATATCCAGCAAATGAACCAGCATGGCTTAACCATCTATCTCAAAGCCTCTCCTGCTTTACTGTGTAGTCGCCTATGGAAACAAAAACAGCATCGTCCATTGGTGAGTCGTTTAGCTAGTCCTGAAGCCTTGTATCAATTTATTGAGGGAAAATTAGAAGAAAGGAATCCTTTTTATGAACAGGCGCAATGGATTGTAGATATTGGTAATTATAGATTCGGAGAATTACATCAGGTATTGGCAGAGCGTATTAAACGAGAGGTACATTTTAAAACATAGCAATTTTATTAGTACGATGAATTATAAAAGATTGAGCAAAACGCTCTCCCATGCCTTGAGACATGCTCCAGAACAATATGGCATCACCCTAGACGAAGAAGGTTGGACAACAACAGATGAACTTTTTGAAGCTTTGGGCAAACGCAATCCAATGTGGCGCAGCTTGCGAGAAAAGAATTTACATGAAATGCAGGCACAGGCAAGCAAGCAGCGATTTGAAATTCAGGAAGGAAAGATTAGGGCTTTTTATGGTCATTCTATCAAGGCAAAAATCACCAAAACGCCTAGTGAGCCACCAGAAATTCTCTATCATGGTACGCCTAGAAAAGTAGTTCCCTTGATTATGGATAGTGGTCTGAAGCCCATGAGTCGGCAATATGTACATTTATCTGCAGATCGAGCAACGGCTGAGATGGTGGGTAGAAGAAGAGATTCAAAGCCTGAAATCCTGCAAGTTCGAGCAAAGGAGGCTTTTGATGCAGGTATTGCTTTTTATGTGGAGAATGATTTGATTTGGTTGTCGGAGCCGATTCCTGCGGAGTTTATTTTCTAATAGAGTAGTCTGTTTATAGGTTATGATATAAACCTTATATCAATCAATAATGGTTCTATCCCTATCATCTAATATTGACATAGAGCCATTATTATTGAAGGCTTATTATTTCACCATTCACCGCCTACCAAAAATCAAACTCCCAATTCGCACAATAGTACTCCCTTCCTCAATCGCAATGGCATAATCACCAGACATCCCCATAGACACCTCCTTAAAATCAATCGAATCTGGAAAAACATTGCCTTTTAGCTGATCAAAAATGCCTTTTAGATTTTTAAATTCACTACGAACTTGTATTGTATTATTGGTAAAAGTAGCCATACCCATCACCCCTACAATCCTCACATATTCTAGGCTCTGAAACTCAGGACTGGTTAAAAATGCCTCTGCTTCCGTTATATCTAAACCAAATTTAGTGTTTTCGGTTGCAATATGGAATTGTAATAGGCAATCAATGACCCGATTCTGCTTGCTCGCTTCCTTATTGACCGCTTTCAGCAATCGCCAACTATCAATAGAATGAATGAGCTTGACAAATGGAGCAATCAATTTGACCTTATTTGTCTGCAAATGCCCGATAAAGTGCCATTCAATATCTTGGGGTAATTGGCTGTGTTTTTCCTTTAATTCTTGTGCCTTATTTTCTCCAAAAACTCGCTGGCCTTTGTGGTAAATTTCCAAAATATGGTCAACTGGTTTGGTTTTCGACACAGCAACCAGTTGCGTATTAGTGGTTGTTAAATCTGAAAGTATTTTTTCAAGCATATTTTATCTATCTCTATTAGCTAATAATTATAAATGATCTATTTTATTACTTCACCCCAATTCCATTCACCTTCTCTGTCAACCATTCCTTAGCTACTAATTGTTGGGTATCAACTAGTAATTGTGGTAGTTCTCCCATTACTTTATCCTCCCCATAACGCACCTTTAATAATTTAACCACAATTTTAAAAAAGTTCATATAAGGCTGTTTGAAATGGTCTGGAATTTTAGTATTCCGCCTTAAATAAGTACGTGTAGCATGAATTAAGCCTTCTAAAGCTTCATCCTCCTCTAATTCGTAATAAGTTTCTGCTAATAATATTTTATGTTCAATATAATTGTAGGGATTTTGGAAATCAAAACTCAATAAATGAAATAAGGTTTCTCTATATTCTTGTTTATAAAAATAATACGCTGCCAAGCAGTAACTATAGAGGCTTTCTCGAATTTCTGGACGTAGTTTATCTTTATACTCATTAATAAATTGCTCTGCCCATTCCAATTCTCCTGATCGAAGAGCAGCCATGACTGCATTGCGGTAGAACATGGGAGGGGTAATAAAGCCTTCTTCGACATATAATTCTAATCCCAAGCCCAATTGAAACAAATCAAAAATCTCTCTTAAAAATTCGGTTCTTCCAGACTTCAATTCTAAGTTACAAAAATTAAATAAAGCAATATGGATATGTCGCAATTCCTCAACTGCTAATTCTGGTTCTCCCGAAAGCATTGCTTTGAGGGTAAAATATTGCTGTTCATCTGCATTCTTAATCAATAAGTATAGTCGATGATAAAAACCAATGGTAGGAATATCATCAAGTGGGTGATTGTCAAGATAGGCTAAAATTTCTTCTAGTAAATGTACTTCTATATCAACAGAAAAAACACTTTGCATATTGAGCATCGCACAGCAATACCGCAGTTTGTTACTCAAATAATGATAATCTAGTACCTTGGTCATCTTTTGCAAGGCGTTTCCTGCATCTGCATCATTTTGGCGTAATTTGAAGGAATATAATTTATCTTCTAGGAGATATAAATCATAATAATACTCTATATCTTTAATTTTAAGTTTCTCTAGTTCTTTTTTGGCTTGTTTTACCTGTTGTTGAAAAAGTTTGGTCAAAAATCTTTTTTGATAAGCGATAACTAGTAACCTACTTTGTAGGCGTTTATTGCTTTCCATTTCTTCATAAATCAAAAACTGCTCTAATAATTCTGTCAATTTCCGCATAAGATTGCGAAGCTTCTGATCGCTATATTTTTCTCTCTTGAATAGATATTTGAATGTATTTTCTTTTGCTATTTGCTTTCCTGTAAAATCATTTGATTTATACTTCAAGATATACTTATACAATCTGAGCAACTGCTCATTTTTGTTAAAGTATGGTGATAGTAACCAGTCTTCAAAGTGCTTACGCTCCTTTGGTTCTAAGGCTCTAATAATTTCTATAAGCTTACTTTTATGCATACATAAATGAGTTCTAGAGATTGTTGTTTGGGGATAGTGCAAATGTAAAGGATTTATTTTTTACTTACCACTAAACCGATTAAAATCCCACCTGATTTTCGTTACAAAATGGAACAACAAAAAAACACGACACAAACCTCATAAAACCCTTAAAATCAAACACTTAAAGCGCATTCTCTTTATAAAAAACGCTTAAAAACAGCATCAATTTACGGGTACAAGTCACAAAAAGTGTGTTTCTTAGTGTATGGAGAATAGCCTAAATTTGAAATTAATAAAGCACTTGATCTATAGTACTTTATACTTGTATTCACCCACTTCGACCTAAAAACCAGAAATGAGACACGATTATTATTAACAATACACCTTGAACGAATCTTTTTAGACTGCCTTGTGGATGTAAGTAGCAATCAAAATCAATAAGCTCTATAATCCGACTACGTTTATTGATTTTGGTTACTCAATAAGGCTATCTAAATCAACACCGCCCAAAAGTGTGTAAAACTGTATAGCTATGAAAAAATCTTTCATTACATTATTGCTGTTTTTTTTAGGACTCACCCTATCGACTTCTGCACAGCAAACCAAGTACAATAATGAATGGATTGATTTTGACAAAACCTATTACAAGATTAAAGTTGGGAATAACGGGCTACATAGAGTTCATTATGAAACGCTTGTAGCAGCAGGTTTACCAATAGATCCAAAAGGTTATGTCTTATATCATCATGGAGAAGAGACCCCGATCTATATTTGTTCGGGACCAACTTTGCAAGAAGGAGACTTTATAGAGTTTTATGGGAAATTAAATGATGGTTGTGCGGATACGGAATTGTACGAAAAAGACATCTATCAACCAAATAATTATCACAGTTTATTTAGTGATAGCAGTACTTATTATTTGACTTGGGATGATCAAAAAAGCCACATACGTTATGAAGATATGCCCAATACGCCTTTTACCGAAACACTAGGTAAAGCAGATATAGAGCCTTACTTTATAACAGAAAAAGTTTTGCAACCTCAGTTTAGCTATCATACTGGAAAACCAACCTTAATAGAGGCAGATTACGATTTGGAATTAGGAGAAAAAACCAAAAACTACATTCATAATTTTGCAGATTTTGAACAGGGCGAAGGCTTCAGTAGCCTACAATTGAAACCATCTTCTCCATTGATATTTGATTTGAATACGCCACATATATACCGATTTGCAGATGAACAACTCTACCGTTTTGAAACTAATTTTATCAATACTGGAAAAGATGCTTCAGCGCAAGGTGCTTATTTATATGTAACGATTAATGGGGAACAATTTGGG
The DNA here is from genome assembly GCA_020628015.1 of Bacteroidota bacterium. GTDB lineage: Bacteria > Bacteroidota > Bacteroidia > Chitinophagales > UBA2359 > JAHDFT01. The sequence continues at coordinate 9,255 of JAHDFT010000092.1, read as the reverse complement.
GGTACGTCTAGTAATAACTACCTAGCACACATGACCCAATTGGTAGACCTAAAGGAAAAAAATCAAGTAACACTTTCTGCTGAAGATGTAGGGGATAACACCAAAGCCATTACTTATGTCAAAGTACAATACCCTCGAACATTTGATTTTGATCAAGAGCAAGCGGTTTATTTAGAGTTGGCGCATCACAATCAAACAGCCTTGGTATTGAATAATTTTAATGGTGGTGAAGCACCTGTACTTTATGATATTATCCATAAAAATAGAATCATAGGGACTTTAGAAAACGATCAATACGTCTTCTATCTTCCAGGATACAATCGCTTTGGTCTTCGTTATCTATTGATTAGTAGTATGGATGCTCAAGAACCCAATCCTGCTATTACAGCTAAAATCAAAATTAATCAAGAACCGACCTTACATATCAGTTCAAAGGAAGTAACCCAATTGTCCCCCATACAATTTACAGACTTTAGCAAAAATACTCATCAAGGCAATTACCTTCTAATTACTCATCCTAAAATACTGAATGCAGATGGAGCTTCTTCATCTAATGAAACCAAGCATTCAGACTATACAGCTCCTGTATACCATTTTAAAGCACACAAGGAAAGTCCGGCGGGAGGCTCACATAAAGTCGTCATTGCTGATGTGGAAGAATTATATGACCAATTTGCTTTTGGTATTCAAACACATCCTGTAGCTATTCGCAATTTTGTCAACTTAGCAGTAGATCAATGGACAACCTCGCCGGATTACCTTATGCTTGTTGGTAATGCCTTATCTTACAATAAAAGATACAATGACAACTATTATACAGATTGTCTAGTTCCTTCTTATGGTTATCCTGCATCAGATAATAAACTAGTTTGTCGCAAGGGTAGTAATAAAATGCAGGTAGCTGTGGGTAGGGTTCCAGCTTCTAATAAGCAAGAGGCAGAATATTACTTTAAAAAGGTTATTGAATACGAAAACGCAGATTTGTGTGACTTATCCGATAATCAATGGCGCAAAAAAGCCCTTTTCACTTTCAATAGTTTTTCTGAAACATTTTTCCAAGAAAGTGAGCAAAAGATTCAGCAACATCAAGACGCTCTTAAAACTGCTGATTGGCAGCCAGAGATCAATACTTATGGTCAATTGGGTGCAGATAAAATTACTCGTCAAACAGACTTTGAGCAAGCTATGAAAGAAGGAGCAGCATTTGTCAGCCATTGGGGACATGGAAGTGATGATTTTACTTGGCATTTTGATATTAAAAAAGCGGCACATTATGAAAATCAGGGTAAATATCCTTTGATTAGCAGCTTTACCAATCTCAATGGAGCTATTTTCGATCAACGCAGCTATTGTCAAATGATTGATTTTATCGTCACACCAAATGCTGGAGCCATTGGTTATCTTGCTCCTAATAGTTTCTATAGTATTTATTCTGAGACAGCAGATTATAATGAAATCTTTTACCAAACCCTTTTCAATGAAGGCTATAACCAATCTATTGGAAAGATTATACAGCAAGTCAATCAAAAGGAATTAACAGATCCTAATTTAACTAAGTTGGTTCAACAACAATTGATTTATGCGGGTGATCCTTCTGTAGTGATTACGCCTTATGCTCAACCAGAGTTTGCTATTGACCCTACACAGATTAATTTCTATGATGCCCAAACAGGTGTTGAACTGGAAAAATTAACACCAGAGATTGAAGCATTTGAAGTTAGGGCTACCATTACCAATTTGGGTAGACAAACTTCAGACTCTATTACTATACAAATATTAAAAGAATATAGGGACGGATCAAGAGTGCATATTGCACAAAGTAAAATCCCCTCGCCAAATTATCAGACCACTTATTCGACTATCGTACAGAATGAAAATGAAGACATCCTTAAGTTTGTAGTTGGTTTTAATGCCAATGCTGCTATTGAAGAAACATGTGATGACAATACCAACAACTTTGACTTTCACTATTTCGGTAAGGAATTGGAATGTGAAGGCTTGGACGGTGGAACCATCCAAACTCCAGAAGCAATAGACACTTATGAGTTTTGCTTTGGAACAGGTGATGATTATCGCATTACTTTTACCAATAACAGTACGACAACAGCAGCCAATTACAGGTATCTCCTAGTAGATGAAACAGGTACTATTATCAGTCTCGCTACGGATAGTTATGAATTCGGGAATGTATTTTTCGGTGAGGGCGATTTTTTTATCTATGGTGTAGCTTATGATAATAGCGTTGCCATAGGACGAGATGGTTTATCTAATTTGACAGCCATCCAAGCAGATGATTGTGCGAATTTATCCACTAACTTCATCCGTGTAAATATAAATACCTTACCCAAGGCACCTCCTATTGGAGAAAAATTGATTTCCTTGTGTAATGAAAAAGAATTTGGCAATCATATCTATGACCTTTATGAATTGACCAATACACTACCACAAGATACCTTTATTTATGATGGTCAGTGGACGAGTGACTTGGCACTTATTGATGGTCGTTTTACAGATTTATCCGACCAATATCCTGGTCAATATGCTTACCACTATAAAGATCAAGGAAGTGCAGCTTGTGCTGATGTTCTAGCAGAAAGCAGTATACTCATCAATTTGAGAGATTGTGACAATCAACTACCGATACTTCAAGAAGATGTCATTAGAATACCTTATGAAACAGAAAGCATTACTTTCAATCCTTTTGAGAATGATAGCGATCCAGATCAACATCCTATTTATTTGGTTGATGCTCAATTGGAAAATGAAAGTATTGGTAGTCTTGACTTGGAAGCTTATGTAGAAAATGGTCAAATTACTTTCCACAAGCTTCCTGAAGTAGAAGGCAATTACACTTTAATTTATACCGCTACGGATTATCGCTATATAGATTGGGAAAATGTCAATGCTAGTGATTTGGTGACTAGCAAGGTAACACTTATACTAGAACCTCGATTATTAGCTCCAGGTGTTTGCTTTTCAACAGCTCCTGTCCGCACACATATAGATACTTTATTTACTTGTACTGAGACAGCTCCTGATTTTCCAGCGTTTGCAGCATTTGAAATTGAAATTGATACTAGCAATAGTGAATTTTCACAAGTTCGTCAGATCATTCACACAGATATAGACGCAGCACATTTTGGCACCATCTATTTTGACAATCAACTAGATAGTCTTGATGATCAATGGAATAGCATTCCGTATAATACTCCTTTGTATGTCTCTACTATAGGTATGCACGAAAAAAATAATTGTCAGTGGTTATTCGAGACCAGACCTTTTGTTCGCCTAGAAAAAATCTCTTTTACCATTATTCCTAATGAATGTGCTTGCTATTATGATGCTTTTACTATCGAAATTTCTGGTGGATTACCTGGTTTTGATCCAAAAGAGCAATATACTTTTCAAAGTGCAGATGGAGATATTTCTTTCCCAACCGAACTTATAACCGACCTTTCTATTCCTTTAGATGAAGTTAGTAGAGCATTTGAAAGCCCTTATACTTCTGTAAGCGATAGAATGGGCTTTATTGCAGAACCTACTATTATTACCACTTCTTGTGATGCTGATTTGTATGATAATTTACTGTCAAAAGATACCATTTTTGTCTGTCATACAGATATAGCTACTGCTCAATTCAATACAGCACGACAAGATTTAATCGAAAATATTTCTACCGAAACCCTTCAATACATTTTACATGATGAAGCGGATGCTTTTTTAGGTAATCTTTATGCACAAAATAATGACGGTATCTTTTCCTTGGAACGTTACCCTACCCTGGTGACTAATAATGTCTATTACCTTTCTGCTGTGGATATTAATGCCCCAACAGGAGGTAAAGAATGTGCGCCTATTTTCAAGGGTATGCCTGTTGTCTTCCTAGACCCAATTACCCTTGCATCAGAGGAGTCTGAATGTGAAGCTCCTTTTGGAAAAGGTACCTTATTACTCTCTTTTGAAGGCGGCTTTGCCAATTTCGACCCCACTAGTTCATATAGTTTAAAAGGGAATATTACCGCAAATATCGCTGTGAATGAAATCGTCGGCTTTTCAGGAGAACATGGAGAAAGTGCAGAAGTCATTGTGACAGATGCTTATGGTTGTACTTATACTTATACTGATGAATTTAACTGTGATCCTTATGATGTTATTGAAACAGATATTAATATTATTTGCGACTATGAAGATGATTGTCAATACAATGTTGCCCTACAAATAGAAGGCGGAAGTCCTCCTTATACTATTAATGGAATTTATCAAGGAGAATTGGCCAATGAAGGTGTGGTGGTCTTTAAAATGCCTCAATATTTTGCAGATGTGCATATAGTCATTAAAGATAGTCAGGGTAATGAGACTGTTGTTGCTGAAAAATTATTGCATTGCTTACATGATTCCCCTGTTGACATTAGTTGTGTTCAAACTTGTGAGGGTGATAATGCCTTGAATGTGGACTATACTTTAGAGTGTATTGATAATGATCCAGATCATGCCATCATTCACATTACTACTACTGGTGGTACTGCTCCTATTTTCTTCTATGATCGACTTGCAGTAAAAGATGGAGATAGAGTTGCCCTCAATGATCCCTTCCACATTATGGCCTATGATTTTTATGGTTGTTCGGTTGGCTTAACAGGCACATTTGATGGTAGTAATTGTTATGATTTTTCTGTCGGTGCGCCAGTAGCACAAGATGATGACTTTAGTATCCAAAATAATGAGCCTTCCTCCTTTAATGTATTAGCAAATGATGAGGCAGAAGGTGCAGTCATTGTAGCAGTTAATCATTTGGGAGAGCAGGTGAATGGTGAATTAAATATCTCAGCAGATGGACTTGCGTTAACTTATACACCTCGTAAAAACTTTACAGGAGTTGACCTATGGGAATACACGATTGAAAATTTCAAAGGAGAACAATCTACCGCTTTTATTAACATCAAAGTATACTCAGATAGACTTGTTTGGCCAGGAGATACAGATGGTAGTGGTTCGGCTGGTTTATATGACTTATTACAAATAGGTCTAGGACATGGTTTTACTGGTCCTCCAAGAGTAAATCCTGTAACCGATTGGGTTGGTCAAGAAGCATTCTTATGGGATGATTACTACATTAGAGCCAGTCAAGATAGCACCAATTTCAATCATGCGGATGCAGATGGTAATGGCATTATCAATGAAATGGATAAGGATTGTATTCTTCAAAATTACAATCACCAGATTAGTGGAAAAACAGCCAATACTATACTCAATGACTCTGTAAATGTCAGTTTATACTGGGAAGTTGAAGATACCATTATCGAAAATCATGAACATGTTTTCAGTATTAACTTAGGCACACCTGATAGCCTAGCAAATAATGTCTATGGGATCGCTTTTAGGGCAGGCATTATTGTTTCTTCTTCTGATACCATTCAACTCAATGCGCCTATGGTTAGCTTTGCCAATTCATGGTTAGGAACAGAAGGTGTAGATATGATTACCTTGGATACGCTCTTTAGTGATGTGAATAAGTGGGACATTGCTATGACTAGAACCAATCATATCCCTCAAACAGGAGCTTATGAAGTATGTCGAATTGGTTGTATTATGGTCATGGGTAGCCTTAAAACTGCCTTAGATGAGTTACACAGTATTCCTCTTACCCTAACCTTTGAGCATGTCAAAATCATTACAGTTGATGGTGATGAAATACCTGTTAATGCTTTTAGTAAAACAATTGTATTGACTCAAGAATCACCAACAGTCGTAGAGCCTCCAACCGACGAAATCGAGCCTTGTTTAGAACGAATCAGCCTCTCGCCCAACCCTGCCACTACTCATGCTTATCTCAACTATGAGCAATGTACACCTAGTAGACATGTGGATATTACCATCTACAATCTCAATGGTCAAGCCATTAAGCAGCACCAATTTGATGCAGAGATGGGCAATCATGAATTGTCTATCAATGTAAGTAATTTACCGATAGGCTGTTATTTTGTAGAGATTCAGGATGGTGTAGAAAAGGTGACGAAACGCTTAGTGGTTACTGGGAATTAGCCATTTTTATCTAAGGAACAGTAAAAAAATAAATGTCATTTTGATTGATAAATTTGAAACTATACTTCGTTAAAAAGCCTCGCTGATGCTCGCATCACCTACGTTTTTTGCCTCGTCTAGCTTCAAATTTCCCTAATCAAAACTGTAAACTTATTTTTTACTCGTTCCTAATCATTTAACAACAAATATATTTCAAAAATTTCGTTCAATTGTTATACTGGTTTTTTTGTGCGTTGATGTGTTTATCATGTCAACGCATTTTTTTTTTGAAAAAAATCAAATTTCATCGGGAAAAAATAGGGACTTAGGAGTCATTAGGGTGAAAACGGAATTGTTGATATAAAACATTTGATAATTGATCTCAAATGCATTATCAATAAAGGAATAGTAAAAAAATAAATGTCATTTTGATTGACAAATTTATCCCTATACTTCGTTAAAAAGCCTCGTCTAGGGATAAATTTCCCTAATCAAAATTGTAAACTTATTTTTCACTTGTTCCAAACTTTAATTTTCATCCATAAAAAATCTCTCTTTCATTATCTAAGGTATTGTAGACTTTTATAGACTCGTGATTGCACCCAAAATTTGACAGATTCACTCAAAGATGTAAAGTAAAATCTCATTTATAATGTTGACGCTTACATAAGTGCTATTACACCCAATGGAATGTTGGAGAAACTTCCATCCTTAACAGTTGAAAAGTCACTAACAGTATGTATTCACCTTAATGATTACTAATTGAAAGAGTCTATATATAACACATAACGGATTTATTCTCGATAATTCTCTGGTTAATGGAAGCATATTGGATTATTTTCAGGTATAGATTAACGCATGTATGTTTAATAACGTTTCATTTTATTGGTGATAGAATTGTTTTTCATTTTGTTCGTTTTTGATTTGAATATATTTAAGGAACAGTAAAAAATAAATTACTATTTTGATTAATAAATTTAGTTATTTCCACCTGTTCCTAGAATAAGAGAGTTAGTCTTCTTATGATATAATTATAAACGGGCTTGTGTTGATCACAAGCCCGTTTTTTTTTGTTTTTTCATTAAAAAAAAATCAAATTAACAATGGGTAAAGATTTGTTTGACAAATTAAAAAGAGAAATACCTACAAAAAAACAATCTGGGACTTTATGTTTCGGATAATCAAACAAAATTCATTCGAACAAAAAGGTTTTGGATAAATTCTGAGTCGTATCAAAATATCAATTGTACTTACCAGATATTGAACAGTTAAAAAATAAAGTGAAAGAAATAATAGAAAAATAAAAAACTGGCTGGAATACGAGTAGACAACTCCGCCTATATATAAACGAAATGCGCCTCTCCCACCACCTTAACATACGAACCTCGTACTAAGCAGTTCGTCAATCCATCTAATTCGATCCTTAACCACTCCCCTTAAATTGGACAAAAAAAGACATATCAAAACCCAACAGCATGATTATCAATCCATTCCCTTCTTTTATTCAAAAGAAAAGAGCCAAAAAGAACTATTTATGGATTAGAATTGTAAGGAAAGGAAAATAAATAAGATGTTTCAAGCAGAAATAAAAAGTAGAATAGGGGAAGATATATGTATCCTAATTCGGTTAGATAATCATAGTGTGAATTATATCTGTGACTGTGGAGATGCTAGTGATTTAGGTGTCAAAGATTGTCAGAATACAGAAGTAATTTTTATTAGCCATACTCATATAGACCATTTTGTAAACTTCGATACGATCTTACGGCATCAATTGGGTATCGGTAAACGGGTTAAAATATGTGGTCCATTAGGCTTGTCCGATCAAGTAGGCTCTCGTTTACAGAGTTATACATGGAATTTAATAGAAGCTAATGCTATAGTCTATGAGGTACGAGAGATTGTGTCAAAAGACGAAATACTGGTAAGTGAGTATGCGCCACCAAAATGGGAAAAGAAGGATTTAGGTAAACTAGCAGAACCCTTTATTTATTCCAATGATCGTTTTGAGGTAGCCTTTGAACAGTTAGATCATAAAATCCCAAGTGTAGCCTATTTCTTTAAAGAGCGTGATCGTGTTAAAATTGATTTGAGTAAAAGTAATCATCGTGGAGGTAAATGGGTGCGAAGATTGAAAGAAGCCTATGAAAATGGCCAGGAGGAGATAAAGCTAGAAATTGAAGGCGTGGAGTATTGTTCAAGTGAATTGTATGATTTACTGGAGATAAAACAGGGAGATAGTTTAGGCGTTATCATGGATCATGCTGCCTCTAAAGAGAATCATGAAAAGATACGTAGATTGTTTTCAGGTTGTAGACAAGTATTCATAGAATGTTTTTACAAGGACTCGGATAAAGAATATGCTAAATTGAATTATCATAGTTATGCTACGGCATCAGGAAGAATAATGAAAGAGATAGGAGTAAAGACAGCTATTCCAGTTCATTTTTCCAGAAAATATGATCAGACAGAAATAGAGGAGTTATTAGCAGCGTTTAAACAAGCATTAACAGAATAGAATAGGTTGATCGCCCAAGGAAGTGAGCATACATGGTGTAGAGGGGACAACATCGTGTATGCTCGCTCTGTTGGACTCAATTAGAAAAAAAGAAAATGGAAAATAACGAAATCAAAGTCAGAAAAGATGCTCAAAATCGAGAAAGTGAAGCATGGAAAAGATTGCTGGCTTTAATTGAGAAAGCTGCTAAAGATGAAAGAGAAGAATTTCATCCATACAAAGAACTTGGAATTGAAATTTGGGAACAAATAAGGAGTTTGCCAAAAGAAATTTCAAAACTGAAAAAGGTCAAACATTTAATGCTTTATGGCAGTAACTTACAAAGATTTCCACAAGAAATTGGGGAATTGAAATCACTCGAAAAATTCACCCCATACACTTCTTATGGATTAAGGTGGTTTCCCTACGAAATAATTGAATGTGAAAAATTAAAAGACAGCACCGTAAGCACAAGAGCGTTATTTGGGAATAAAAAGAATAAAAAACCGTTTCCAAATTTGGCAGACAATCCAGTCAAATACATTGGAGGAAATAAATGTAGTATTTGCAAAAAAGAGGAAAATGAAAATCAATTCGAACAATATTGGATTTCAACTCAAATTGGAACAGATATTTTACCCTTATTGGCAATAACTTGTTCAAATGAATGTTTCTCTAAATTGGCAAAACCACATAAAGCGTATTATCCAACGCCACATAAAGGAGGAAATTTGAAA
>JAHDFT010000091.1 GCA_020628015.1 Bacteroidota bacterium | reverse complement strand
GCACATTTATTTCTGTTTAAAGCACACCTATTATACTTGATCCTTTCCAAATAATAATTACTATCCCACCTAGTAGATAATATATTCTATAGGCATCTCTATAAACCAACTCAAAATCTGCTTCCCATTGACCATTTAATTGTATAGATTGATAGATATAGTAAAATCTAGTAGTCATCTGAGCTATAAATGCCATCAAAAAGGGATAAAAGAATAATGGTTCAATCAAATTTTGTAGAAAAAGACTGATCCAATAGATGCCAGATAAGAAGTACACAAGAGTGGAAACACTTTCTATTTTTTTCCATCCAAAGGTGACTGCACTTGTTCTACTTCCTGCCAATTGATCTGCTTTATGATCAATTACCTCATGATGTAGATGGGCAGCAGCTAATAATAAAGAAAAATAGATGGCTATTTTTAAAGATATATCTGAATAGGGTTCAAATACAACATAACCCATATGAAATAGAAATAATTGTGCTAAGAAATGGGCTAATGTGCCTCCAAGTGGATAATGTTTGAGGCCAAATTTAGGAAAAGCATATAATAAACCCAGTAAGAAAGGGCATAAGGATAGTAAAAACAGTTTGACATCAATTAAACTATAAGCTAAGGCAAAAACGCCTAAAGCCAGCCACACAATATAATAGTAAAAACGCTGACTAAATCCGCCTAAACTACTCAATCGTTCATTGTGTTCATCATCGTGATAACCTGTATATGCATTTAAGGCATAACCACTTAATACATAGAAAAAAGAGCCTAACAGATATAAAAATAAATTGATAAGCGTATGTATATTCAACTCATTAATGGCAAATACTGACCCTATACAAAGAAAGCCGACCATAAAGCTCACCTCTTTAATCCTTAAGGCTTTCAAATATTTAATGTAATTCACACTTCTATTTTTACCTTGTTGAGATTTGACTTGATTAGTGATGGAACAGAAATAAAGTCAATACCTCTAACATTCATAATTGATTCTACTACAAACCTTTACATGCATTATCTACACGAAAGGATTATGTAGCTTTATTGTAGTTTCTGTTTATACACTTCTGCTTGTTCCAATTGTCCCAAGCCTGTATAAGCTTTGAAAAGTCCTTCTACAATATCTTTATCATTAGGGGTCTTTTTTTCCATTTCTTTAAAAATGCTGATCGCTTTTTGATAATTGACACTTAGAGTATATACCCGTCCTAAATCTTTTTGTATATCTATATTATCAGGATACTTATTTTTACCCGATAATAATAGCTCTATTGCTCTTTTATAATCTGTAGCTGTAGGATTTGCTTTTCGGCAATAAGCCCTAGCTAAAAAATAATAGGTCTTTTCTTCTACATAATTCAACTCAAAGGCCTTTTCTAAATGTCTAATGGCATCTTCAAATAAACGATCTGTATAATAGGTATAACCTAGCTTTAGGTGTGTTTTTCTTCCATTAGGATTCAATTTTAGTGCCTTTTGGAATTGATCCTTTGCATTTTCAGTATCTCTAAACTGCATATAAGCCTCTCCTAAAACACGATGATTGGAAGGAGATTTATAGATGGCTAATGCTTTCTCAAAATGGCTCAATGCTTTTTCTTTATTGCCTTCGCTATCTTTTCGTATTAAAGCAATAGCCAGATTGGAATGTGCCTGACTTGCTCCATCAATCCACTTTATATCATTGGCATACAAAGTTAAATTATTTTTCCAATCCTTATTCCGATCTATCGTTATAAAAGCTCCTACTAAATAAGCTAGAAATAATAAACCTAGTAAGACTTTGGCTTTTAGACTTTGTTTTGTGAGTGATTTTTTATGATCAATGCCTCCATATTGAAATAATAGGGCAATAATCACAATACAAAAGCCTAGAGAGGGCATAAATAGATAGCGTTCTGCCACGATAGCAGCTCCTAAAACTAAATGAGCGAAAATAGAAAAGGTAATCGCATAAAATAAAAAACCAAAAGCGATAATACTTTTCTTTCGCAATTCCCGAATGGCATAGAATGCTAGAAGCCCAACAGCGATTATACTCAGCCACACCCTATAATCTGCGAAGTTGGTTAAAGAAATATGATTGAATCCATAATAGTAAACCAATGGATAAGGAATGAATAATAATTTTAGATAATAAACCCAGACATATATAGTAGTTCCCCAACGCTCTCCTGCTGTTTCTGCACCCAACATTGGATTATCTATCAAGTTATAGATGTTACTTGCTTTTAGATTCCCCAATAAATAACCCGCCAAATAAACGCCAGTCGGAATCAAAAATATCAATGCCAATACAGCAATAATTCCCTTTCGTTTGAAAACTATTTTCCAATTATCTTTTGTATAGAAATAGATGATTACTGGATAAACTGCCATTAGCGGAATCGCTATTTCTTTAGATAAAAAGCTAAATGCATAACCTAAAACAGTATAAACTGCCCATTTTGTGGATCTCGTATCTAAATATTTCAGAAAAGCAATTACACTCATTAAAAATCCAATCAAACATAAAATATCATCTCGCCCTTTTATATTGGCTACACTTTCGACATGAATGGGATGTATGGTAAAAAGTACGGTGATTAAGAAGGCAAATAGGGGAGGCTGGTCTTTAAATAATAATAACAAAAATCGAAAAAGTAATAATACTGCGATAGTATATAAAAGAATATTTACAAAATGACCAATATTAGGGTTATCTTTGAAGAACTGCCATTCAAGTGCGTGTGTCGTATAGGCAATGGGTCTATAAATAACCCTAGATTTTCCTCTAAAGGTAATTGCATTTTTAAATAAGGTTGGAATGCCTGCTATTCCCTTTTGAACAACAGGATTATCTAGTATGATTACATGATCATCATAGGCATAATCATGACTTATGGTATTATTGTATAGTAGAAATGGCAATAATAGTATTACAAAATAATAAAGCCATGAAAACTTATTGACTTGTTTTGTTGTCTTATTGGTTTTATGCGGCTTCTTATTTAATTTTGTCTTTTTCAATGTGTGCTTTTTTTGTCAGTCAGTAAGAGCTAAATTTACACAAATATAAACAAAAAGATATTATGGCTAGTGCCTTTCAAACAGATACGGACATATTAATTGTTGGTGCAGGACCTACTGGACTGGCTCTAGCTTGTGAGTTGCAACGTAGAGGTATTGCTCATCGTATTTTTGATAAAAAAACACATTTGTCTACTGCTTCTAAAGCAAGTAATATACAACCTCGTAGCCTAGAGCAATTGCATTTCTTGGGTCTAAAGGATAAAATTTTAGCCAAATCAGATAGATTGACTGGGCAAAATGTGTATATCGGCAATAAGAAGGTCAGTCATATCAAACTAGGGCATTTACCTATTGAATATCCCTATATTCTAATCATTCCACAATCAGACACCGAAAAAGTCCTCCATGATCATTTGCTTGAATTGGGTGGACGGGTAGATTTTGGTACAGAATTATTTGATTTTGCTCAGGACGAAAATAGGGTACAGGTCAGGTATATCAACCAACATAATACAGTTGATGCTATATCTTGCAAATATCTTGTTAGTTGTGAAGGCGCACATAGTAAGGTGCGTAAATTATCTAATATTCTTTTTCAAGGTCGTACTTATGAAGAGGAATTTTTATTGGCAGATTTGGAGATAGACTGGGATTATGCGCCTAAAGATACCCATGCTTGGTTTCACAAAGAAGGTTTATTTATTGCCCTTCCTTTACCCTACTCTAAACAATGGCGCATTTTTGCAGATTTTAAAATCCAAAAAAGAAAGGGACAAAAAGTGCCTAAAGCATCTTTAGATATTTTACAAGAAGTCTTTTATAAAAGGACTCAAGGACTCCGTTATAAACTACATAGTCCTACTTGGATGTCTAATTTTAAGATCAATAGGCGGATGGTCAAACAGTATCGAAAAGGGCGTTTATTTTTAGCAGGGGATGCCGCACACATTCACAGTCCTTTTGGTGGACAAGGCATGAATACGAGTATACAAGATGCTTTTAATTTAGCTTGGAAATTAGCTTTGGTTTGTAAAGATCAAGCACCTGATGAGCTACTTGATACCTATGAAGCAGAAAGATTACCCATTGCTAAAAATGTTTTGAGTCGAACTGATTTTAATTCTAGGGTGCTTTTTCCTGATAATTCATTGATCAGATTGGTCAGGGATCATTTGGCGACCAAGGCTTTGGCGATGGATAAAATTCAACAACGAGTACTAACTCGTATTTCTCAATTGAATGTTCGTTATAAAAATAGTTCGCTATCTATTAATGATCTTTCTTCATCTGCTTATCAAGCTTTCAAAAAACAATTGAGTGCAGGAGAGCGAAGTCCTCAAATCTCGATAAAAAACAGCAGCTTAAAAACAGCTACTTCTATTTTTGACCTTTTTCAATCTACTAAATTCACTTTACTTGTTTTTTGTCAACAAATAAAAGATTTCCCTCATTTTATTCATGATTTACAACAAACAGAGATCACTAATCAGGTATTTATGAATACTTTTATCATTACAGATCATGCAGATTTGGCGCAACAGATAGCGACTCATCAGCTCCCTACTTATATTTGTAATGCTAAAGATTTTAAAACCTATGCCAATGCTAACCCATCGCTATTGTGCTTGGTGCGTCCAGATGGTTATATTGGTTTTCTTTCGGATCAATTGAATTGGAAGGGAGTAAATGATTATTTTAGCTCTGTTTTGAGGTTAAAAGCTACACCTTCTGTGATGTCTTCTCCTGAAAAAACAAGCAATAAGGTTGCTTCTATTGGTCAACTATCTCCTACTAAAAAAGCGAATCAATTAACTTAGTAACAGCTAAAAAATAAACCAACATCTTGTTGTTTAATTTGCTGCTATAATCGTTAGGACGGGTTCCTCGACGATGCTCGCATCGCCTACGTTTTTTGCCTCGTCTAGCCACAAATTAACCGAACAAACATGCCTAATTTATTTTTTGCTTGTTACTTAATTGAGGAACAATAAAAATAACTTATTTCTAATAAACCATCAATCTAATGCCTGATCCAGATTCTACTATATATGACTTCGGTATCATTGGAGCTGGTCCTTCTGGCGCAACGGCTGCTACCCTTTTGGCGGATCACTTTTCTATTTTTCAGCTTGATCGTCGTCCTTTGAGAAGTGGTAAGCATCCGAAAGCACGTACCAAACCTTGTGGGGGCTTACTGACTGCTGATGCTCAAAAGATACTAACCTCTATGGGGCGAGGCATTCCTAAGCATGTATTGGTAGATGATCAATTATTGATTGTCAAAATCATTGACTTTGATAATCAACAGGAAAATGATTTTGCAGGTACCTTATTTAATTGTGATCGGGAATTATTTGACCGTTGGCTTGTCTCTCTTATTCCGCCTAGTGTTGATTTAAGAACGGAGACTATTTTTGAGGGTTTGACTAAGGAAGCAGATGGTTTATACCACATCAAATTCAAAGAAAATAAGCAGACTAAGATTGTTAAAGCTAAAAAAATTATAGGGGCAGATGGGGCGGCTTCTAGGGTTAAGTTTCGCCAATTTAAAACCGCTCCTAAACTACCTAAATATATTGGTATAGAAGAATGGTTTGAGATGCCTGATGGTAACTTTCCTGCTTTTACCATTATTTTTGATTCTAGCATAACGGACTATTATGCTTGGTTGATTCCTAAAGATGAATTTTTAATCGTAGGAGCTGCTTTGCCTTCTGATACCAATACTAAGGAACGATTTGGGGCTTTAAAGCAAAAGCTCATTCAGCATCATTATCCTATTGAAAAATTGGTCAAAAAAGAGGGACATCCCATTTTGCGCCCTCGTCAGAAAGAACATTTATTTACTGGCGATAATGAGATTGCCTTGGTTGGTGAGGCAGCAGGGTATATTTGTCCTGCCTTTGCGGATGGTTATACTTATGCGCTAGGTAGTGGTAAGGCTTTGGCTAATGCCATTTTACAAAATCCCAAAAATTTCCAATCCATTTATCAAAAAAATCTACAGCCATTAACCAAGAGTATTCGTTTAAAGAATTTCAAAATGCCTATTTGGTATAATGTGGGCATTAGGAAGCATATTGTGAAATTGACTGCGGTGAAGATTAGTAAGTAATGAGTAATGAAATCGTTGGTCTTTACTTGGACAAGTTTTTATAAAAATACAAAGCCTTCAAAGCAATAGAAGTCGTTTCGGCAGAAGAACCAAAGAATTCATGGTATTTCCATTGTTCTTCTTTGGCACGTTCTGGAAAATATCCTGCCTCATATAATCCTGCAACTTTCCAACTTCCATCTAAACGTTGTCGTTCACACAATTCAATGACCGCAGCTTTTAATCCTTCTTTACAAGTTTGATCTTCTAAAAAACAGAGGTGACTTTTTGCCTTGATATAGCAAGCCAATTCTGTATTGACCAAATCCTTATAAGATTGATTTTGAAACTCTTGTTCAAAATCACTAATCAATTGCTTCATAATCGGTTTACAACTTTCACAATTATGCATCACTCCATTGGAAGCAATGTCAGCCATTACGGACAATAAACGGAAGTAATCTGGCTGTTTCCAGTAGTCTTTTACTTGCATCGCCTTCACAATCGCTTCATTTAAAGCTGTCCCATCTATTCCCCTTTGTTCAAAAGCTCCTAGTAGTTGAATATTGGCACCTATTGAGGGTTCATTTCCATAATCATACCAAGACCAGCCCAAATCACCATAATAATCGTCTAAAAACCCTTTATATAAACCCGTTTCCTTATCTTTATACTTCTCCAGTTCTGCAACTACTTTTTGACGAGTTGCTTCTGAGATTTGTAGGTTGGCTGCTGTTGCCATCCAGCCCAAGCTAATCATTCCTATATCTGGCTCTAATAATGGCGGATTTTTAGGGTCAAATTTATAGGCCTCGATATACATTTTATCTTTACTATACGCATGATCCTTTCCATCATAAGTCCAATAAGGATCTGAATTGAGTTGATTTTCTAGAATATACTTTAATCCTTTTCTGTAAGTATCTGTTTTTTGATAGGGGGTATGTTGCAAACTCACAATCACATTCATTACCCCATATAAAGGCGGATGCTTTTTCCCTAAAATTCTTTTAAAGGCTTTATCTTTGGCTGATTGGTAAATCCAAGTTCCGTCCCCTTGTTGTGTTCTAGCTAAAAACCTGAAAGCACGATTCATGCTGCTGTCTATATCTGCACTACTTATTTGTGTAGTCTTCTTTGGTACTTGTTGTTGTGCTGTATTATCCGTTTTCGGTGCTGTACAAAAGCTGACCAATAAGGCAACAAATACCAATAGGATTAGCATTTGATAATTAAAGTTAATATTTTTGCCTGAGCTTTGTATGCTGTATTTTCTCATAAAAGAATGCTAATTTAGATTAATAGCTTTGAAAGCTTAGTAGTAAGTTAATTGACTAGTGTTTATTAATAGACTTATTGCTTAAGTAAAGAATAAATAAACTATGAACAATCTTACACTCACTTTTTTTCTACTTTTCTTTTGCACATTGGTCTCATCTGTAAAAGCCAATGAAATAAAGGAAGTTAATATTACCCCACATGACAATAATGCGCTAATATACCATATTGAATTTGAAACACAGGATAGTTCTATTGCTTATATTCGTTATTGCAGTATTATTGATAACGACACCACTTGCCAAAACTCACCAATATCTCCTTTTGGTAAAAAGCATCGTATAAATTTAGTTGGTTTGACTCAAAAAACAAGTTATCAACTTCATTTAATTGCTCATAATGGTGAAAATAGCATAGAAAATGATACTTATAGCCTAACAACTGAAGGTTTACCTGCTGATCTTGTAGAACTTACTATTCATACCAACGAATACACCGAAGCAAAAACAGACTATATTTACTACGACTTTATAACAGTTACCTTTGCTCAGGAAGATGCCTATCATGTTATTTGTAATCGACAAGGGCAAGTAGTTTGGTATGATAAAGGTTTTGGTTGGCATCCTGATATGTTGCCTGATAGTATTGAAGCCACAACGACTGTACAGGCCTGTAATGCTTACCATTTTACAGAAAATGCGACCATTCTTGCCTTAGTGGGTTGTCATGCTTATTTAGAAAAAACGCTAGATGGGGAAATCATTAAGTTATTTTCTGATACAGATCAAGACTATCTCTTTCATCATGATTTAATTCTTAATCAAGATAATAATATTGTATTTATAACAGCTAGGGTAGATGTTGTGAATCGAAGTAGTGTTGGTGGTGCGGCTAATACTATATTGGTTATAGATGGACTTATTGAAAAAAATCATCAGGATGAAACCCTGTGGACTTGGGACCCTATAACACATTTTGACCCGTTATATGGTGGACAACCTGGTGCTGTTATTTGGGGAAATATCTATGGCAATCAGTGTATAGACTGGTTTCATACCAATTCTATCAAACAGGATTTTGATGGTCATTATGTCTTATCTCAAAACTATAGTGGTCATATTACTAAAATAAATGCTCAAACAGGTGATGTGATCTGGACATTAGGGAAAGATGGTGAATTGGAACTGGAATCAGGTGATTTTTTTGCTAAAACACATGATGCAACGATTACCAAAGATCAAACCTATCTAGCATTTGATAATATAGGAGGTTTTAATAACACTAGTAGAATAGTAGAATATGAGGTAGATGAAGTGAATAAAACGGCTAAACAAATTTGGGTTTATGATATTCCAGCCATCTATAAGAGTCCGTTCTTAGGAAGCGCGCAACGATTGGATAATGGTAATACCTTAATTGGTTGTGGTACTAAGGGAGAAATTATAGAAGTTACGCCTGAAAAAGAAGTCGTTTGGCAAGGCAGTAACCACAATAGCCTATTTAGAGCTAAAAGCATTAATCGCTTATATCCTCCAATAACCTCTTTGGAGCTTTTTGATCTACCTGAATCTATTTGTACCAATACCCCTGCTTTTTCCTTCAATACCAATCGTAATGGTGGTTATTGGGAAGGGGCTGGTATTGTCGATCAACAATTTGATCCTCAAACTTTGAGTCCAGGAGCTTATCAATTAGTCTATCATTATGCTTGGCATAGTGATACCATAAATATTACTCTTGAAGCAGCTCCAGAAAGTCCAACTATACAAGGAGCGCAGGATTCACTATGGATTGAAACCAATAACGATTTAACCATACAATGGTTATTGGATGGAAATAGTATTGAAAATGCCAATCAAGCGTGGTATAAACCTCAAGTAGCTGGTGAATATAGTGTCTTATTGGATAATGGTTCTTGTAAAGCTCAATCTGAACATTATACTTTTTATCCAACAAATATAAATATAGCTCAAACAACTACCTCCATTAGTCTATTCCCCAATCCTGTTCAAGATTTCTTTCTAATTAATTGTCCAACAGATTATTTAGGAAAAAAAATAAGCGTCCATATATTTGATTTAAATGGTCGAATCATTCACCAGTTTCCTAGTCAAAAAATCACCTCGACTTCCAATCAAATTCCTTTTTCCATTCCCCAAAAATTAATTAAAAACAATATTTACCTAATAGAAATCCAATTGGGTAGTCAATCTTTCTACCATAAAATCATTCATCAATAAACCCTTATATCTATGTCATTCCAACATGTCGTACTATTTTCATTGTTGTTTCTACTAACAGAAAAAGCAGTAGCAATTAGTGATTTTGATAGGGTTTATATTATCCTACAACAAAATTGTAAAGGCTGTCATGGAGGAGATAATCCCGCAGCTAATTTGTCTTTTGAAGGAGACCAAGAAATGGTTTATGAACAATTGCTTAATGTTGCTCCTCAAAACCAAGCTGCAAGGGATAATAATTATACTTTGGTTAATCCTGGCCATGTAGACCGAAGTTTTTTATTCAAAAAGGTGAATTATTTATTGCCTCCTATACATCCATTAAAAGAGGAAGAAGGAGAAATTATGCCTAGTTCTGGAGAAAAATTAAGCAATGTAGCCATAGAAACCATTCGACAATGGATTACTTTTGGAGCCAAGTTCGATAGTAAAGATTTCAATCCACGAATCATTGAAGATTATTATATAGATGGGGGATTAGAAATGGTGAATCAACCTCCTCCACCAGAAGCAGGTGAGGGATTTCAGATTCACTATGGGCCTATTTTTATGGAGCCAGGTGAAGAAATACAATTTTTCACCAAATATGAGCCCAATTTATCCGATTCCCTAGCCATTAGATGGGTGCAAACTTTTGATCATGCTTTCTCCCATCATACATTAGTCTATAAACTAGATCAAGCAACAGCAGAAGAAACTGCGGATGGGCATGTAGCAGGAGTCAGTTTAGATGTCGCTTCTCCACTAGGAAAAGGAGTTCCTTTACCACCTGGAACCGCCTATTTTATGGAGCCAGGAAGTGCTTTAAATCTCAATTATCACATCAAAAATTACAGCTCGACCAATATTTTAGCTGCCAATGCTTATTTTAATGTTTATACTGTACCAAAATCCTCCATTAAGCAAGAAATGAAGTTTCTACCTATAGGCTATGATCCCACAAAGTTGATTATTCCTGCCAATGGGGAAATAACCCAATTTGAGGACAGCTATTTATTTGAAGAAAAAATCAATATGTGGCTATTGACTTCACATACACACGCTCTAGGGCAAGATTTCGATATTTATCTAGGTACAGCAGACGGACAAAAAGGGGAACAAATCTATGAAGGGTTTTATGATGAAACTTATACTTTCAATCAGGGTTATTATGATTTTGAGCATGTCCCAGTTCGACTCTATTATCCTTTTTATACTTTTAATGCAGGGGAATCTATTGTTTATGAGGCTCAATTTCTGAATACTGGTACTAGTACGGTTAAATTTGGCGGAAAAACAACGGATGAAATGATGTACGCCCTTATTCAATATACAGAGGGAGAGGTTTTGGAGGCGGTAAGCATTCCTGAGCTAGATAATTATACCATTGATGGAGCTAATTTTATTTATACCAATGATTATTGTCTTAGTGAATCTCCGATTGCTTTAACAGGTATCCCAACAGAAGGCACTTTTGCAGGAGCAGGAATGGAGGGGAATATTTTCGACCCACAATTGGCAGGGACTGGACTCCATACCATTACCTATACTTATGACAACATTACCGCTTATTATCAGATCAATATCAAAAATGCTCCACCAAAACCTGAAGTACAAACTTTGTCTAATGGGGTTTTATCAGCCACGATCCTTCCTGATGCCAATTACCAATGGTATAAAAATGATTCTCTACTAGTTGAGGCAACCTATCCTAGTGTCATCCCAGAAGGAGATGGGCATTATGTATTGGCAGTAAAATATGACAATGACTGTTATACTTACTCTGATACTATTGTAGTAGGGCAAAAACCGACTCATTTACAGGAAGATGCAATTAAAAAGCCATTATTGGAAGTTTATCCTAACCCCATTACTGATCAATTTTATTGTACAATAGAAGGGTTAGTGTATGAGACTTTTGACCTGTATCTACTAGATGTAAATGGTCAATTAATTGATCATCAAACATTCCCTCCATCGAATCAAAATCAGTCCATACATTACAAAAATCATCATATACCTAGTGGCATTTACTTCCTCCACATTCAAAGCCCTAACCAAAATCTAGTACAAAAAGTAGTCTGGAAATAAATAACAACTCCAATTTCATTCAACTAAAATCCTTCAAAAGCCAACAAGAATGCTTAAAGCGATCATCAATATACTCTTACTACTTAGCATTAGTTCTTTTACCAGCTATGCATTGGATATTCAGGATATTGGTAAAAAGTCCAATCCAGATAATCCCCTACGTTATACCATTAGTTTTAGCACTTCTGATTCGGCATTAGCCTATGTTACTTACTGGTTTTTAGATAAAAAAGACGATTCTATTGGTTTCCGAACACCTGTTTCTAACATTCCTAACCTACAACATGAGCTTGAAGTCATCGGCTTGCCTGCTTCAGGTGAAGTCTTTTTTCAAGTAAACGCATTCAATCAACAGACAGCCGCTCAATCCGAAGTCAAAAGTCTATTTACCAAAAAAATTGATGATCCTGTTGAAGAATTGACCGTTTATTTGAATACAGAAAATGCTTCCAAAGGCTTTATAGCTATGGCTAGGGGCATCTTAGGTAATTTTGTTTATACGATTTATACTAAAACGGGGGAATTGATCTGGTACACGCCACTTCCTACAACTATTGATCTTCAGGTCACCAATTGTGGAGCGATGTCCATTACACCAGATCAATACTTTATTAGTGCGAATGATTGTCATTCCTTACTAGGAACAACTTTACTAGGGGATACCATATTTAATATCAGCAATATTGACACCTCCGTTATATTGCATCATCACCTCATTAAAAATGAAGCGAATCAAATTGCCACTTTATTCGCTGAAGCCAAAACAATTCCTGGACTAGCAATACCTGAAGATAGTATTACAGTAGTAGGAGATGGATTTATGGTGGTCAGCCAAGAAGGAGACATCTTACAACGCTGGTCGCCTTTCGATCATTTTGATCCTTATGAAGGCGAAGACTTTAATGATTTCTGGAATCCTGTCTTTGGTTCTGGAAGCATCGACTGGCTTCATGCTAATGGTATTGAACAAGACTTGGATGGCAACTATGTTTTGTCCTTTTCTCAGCCTAACCAAATCGTTAAAGTGAGTGCAGAGACAGGAGAGGTGATGTGGGTTTTGGGCGATAATGGCACCTTGGCGATGGATGCAAGTAGTCGTTTTATTTTCCAGCATGGTTTAAGTATTACTGAACAAGGTACCTACCTATTTTTTGATAATGGAGGCTTAGAAAGATTATACAGTAGAGTTCTAGAATTTGAAGTAGATGAGGTTAATCAAAGTGCCACATTGATTTGGGAATATCGGCTTTCGGATGATTTATACAGTACTTTTTTGAGTAATGCGCTGCGTTTACCCAATGGCAATACCTTGATTGCAAGTGGTTTACCTGGTATCCTATTGGAGGTTAACCCTGAAGGAGAAACGGTCTGGTTGGTAGATAATGAAGAGTTGGCTTATAGAGTAGAATTCTTTGACAATTTATTCAATCCTAGTATTGATATTGACCTAAGCACCATTCCAAATGACATCTGTATCAATCATCCTGATTTTGAATTGACAGGCATACCAGCAGGAGGCTATTTTACAGGGGGCAATAATGAAAATAATCACTTTGACCCACAAGAACTAGGTATTGGTGAACATACTTTGACTTATCATTATGCTTGGGAAAGTAAAAGCAAGACCGTTACCATACATGAAGCACTTCCTATACCTGTTATTACTCAGGAAGGAGATAGCTTGATTGCGCCTGAAGGTTATGTTTATCAATGGTTTGTGGATGGTGAGGAGCTTATAGATGCAACAAATTATTGGATAACAATTCCCAAAACGGGGGAATATGAGGTCATTATAAAGGATGATAAGGCTTGCAGTCAATCAAGTGATCCTTTTTATGCCATTGCACTAGGAGAAGAAGCAAATTCGCTCAATCACAACAATACCAGTTTACAAATTTCCCCTAATCCTGCCCAAGATTATTTAACCATTCATTTTCAACAAAATAGGCTTACTGCGCCAAGCATCACTTGGCAAATTTACAATACTAAAGGACAAGCTCTAGCTATACAACAGCAAGCCTGTGCGACTGATTGCACTTTTTTAATATCAATAAATGAATTAAATTTAAGTTCAGGTATTTATTTCCTAAAGGTTATAAATGAAGAAAAAGTATTTGTGGAGAAATTTATAGTAGAATAATTAAGGAACAGTCAAAAAATAATTGTACTATTTTGATTGATAAATTTAACCCTATACTTCGTTAAAAAGCCTCGCCGATGCCCTGCATCGCCTACGTTTTTTGC
>JAHDFT010000090.1:7707-14078 GCA_020628015.1 Bacteroidota bacterium | reverse complement strand
CTAATTTATTTCTGTTCCATCACTTATACATTTTTAGTTACTACATCCGTTCCAAATCTCTAATTTATATCTCTTTTCTTATTTTCTACATTCACTTAACACACTTTTCCTTTAACATTTTCATTCCGAACAAAAAACGGGTATCTTTGCTTTTTTAAATTATTGGTTATAATATAGCATAGGAACAAGTAAAAAAATAAATTTTATTTTGGATGGCTTTATTATACCAACATTATTGCTAAAAAGCTGCCTTCTAAATAGTAGAATCATCATTTTATGTGGAGCAAACTTATACACTATATTTATAAATTCAAAACACCGCTCTTTATCTTGCTGATTATAGCCACCGTTGGGATGGCTTTCTTTGCTAAAGACATCAGCCTGAGTTATGCTTTTGACAAAATCATTCCCAAGAATCACCCAAAGTATATTGAATATGAGCAATTCATTGATCAATATGGGGAGGATGGCAATATTTTATTAGCTGCTGTTCAAACAGATCGTTTTTATGAGAAAGATTTTTTGCAAGACTGGTATGAGCTGGGGCAATCACTAGAAAAAGTAGAGGCTGTTCAAAATATTCTCTCCCCTGTCCATGCTTACAAACTCGGCAAAGATACTTTAGAAAAACGTTTTTTTATTGAAAAAATATTAAAAAAAACGCCAGATAGCCCAGAAGCTGCTACTGCCTTTCAAAAGGAATTTAGACAATTTCCCTTTTATAAAAACTTGCTATACAATGACAGTACTAAGGTCTATTTGATGGCCATTGCTATCAATCCAAAGGTTTTGGATACTAAAGCAAGGAATCCTGTAGTGGCAAATATTTTAAAGCTCTTAGATGAATTTGGCGCAAAGCAAAAGGTAGATTTACATTATTCAGGTCTCCCCTATTTGAGAGTTTTCCGAACCACAGCCGTCACAAAAGAGATTCGGATATTTACCATTCTCTCGGTCATTTTTGCTCTGGGTATACTTATACTCCTTTTCCGTTCATTAAAGGTGATTATCTTTCCACTTTTTGTTTTTGGAATTGGCTTAATTGGGTCCATTGGTCTTATTGTTTTAATGGGTTTCAAGATGAATATCTTGACAGGATTGATTCCGCCCATTATTGTCATTATTAGTATTCCCAACTGTGTTTATTTACTCAATCGCTATATCCAAGAATTGAAGGAAAAAGATGATCGAGAAGCGGCCATCTTATCTGCCTTAAACTACGTTGGTTGGAATATTTTCTTTGCCAATTTGACCACCGCCATTGGCTTCTCTGTTTTTGCTTTTATGGAAAGTAATATTCTAAAAGAGTTTGGTCTTGTTTCAGGTTGTAGCATTGCCTTACTTTTTCTTAGCAGTATTATTTGTATTCCTTTTTTATTAAGTGTACTACCAAAAAACTGGCTAAGTAGTGAAACAAAAGCTCCTCAATGGATTTCAGGGCTTTTAGATCGCATTATTCAGCTTGTTGTACATCATAAAGGCAAAGTCCAAATAATTGTTTTCCTATTTGCTGCTTTGACCACTTTGGGTATCATCCAATTAGAGGCTAAGGGCTATATTTTTGATGATGTTTCTAAAGATTCACCCGTTTATAAAGACCTCAAATTTTT
This sequence comes from Bacteroidota bacterium, assembly GCA_020628015.1. Lineage (GTDB taxonomy): Bacteria > Bacteroidota > Bacteroidia > Chitinophagales > UBA2359 > JAHDFT01. The sequence continues at coordinate 12,468 of JAHDFT010000090.1, read as the reverse complement.
TGAGCAACACTTTAAGGGCGTATTACCATTGGACATTATCATCAGTCTGAATAAAAAGAAGGCGATTACCAAACAAAGTAATCTCAAAAGAATAGATAAACTCAATGCTAAACTAGCAGAACATCCGCTATTATCCAGACCACTTTCGATAACTGATGGCATTAAATTTATGCGACAGGGCTTTTTTAATGGAAATGATCAAGACTATAAACTCCCTACAAAATTGGAGCAAGGATTTCTTTTTAAATACCTAGCCAATTCCAGATTTGAAGGAGATACTAAAGTATTGTCCTCCTTTACAGATTCTACTCAAAGTGTTGCTCGTATTAGTATGCAAATGGCAGATGTAGGCTCCCAGGACTTCCCTAAAGTATTGGCAGAAATACAAGAAAAAGTAGAAAAAGTATTTCCTCCTAAAAAATACAAGACCACTTATACAGGTACCAGTTTAATTGCTATTGAAGGGTACAATTATTTGGTCAATGGTCTTATTACTAGTGTTTTACTCGCTTTCCTACTCATTACCATCGTTGTTGTCCTCTTATTTAGAGACCTTAAAATGCTTTTAATTGCCTTGATTCCTAATGTCATCCCCCTCATGACTACTGCTGCTATGATGGGACTTGCAGGCATTACTCTAAAACCTTCTACTGTATTGATTTTCTCTGTTGCTTTCGGTATTTCGGTTGACTTTACCATACACTTTTTAACCAAATATCGGCAAGAACGCCAAAAAGAACAGGCAACAACAATTACAGCACTTCATACAGCCATACAAGAAACAGGCTTAAGTATGTTGTATACTGCCATTATTCTCTTCTTTGGCTTTATTATTTTCTCTGCTTCAGAATTTCAAGGGACTTTTTACTTAGGTCTATTAACTTCCTTTACCATTATCATTGCATTATTTGCTAATTTGGTATTGCTTCCCTCTTTGCTCTTACAATTTTACAAGGATTAGTGGAAAATGACCTACTAATTTAATACACAGCTCTTTGAACATAAAATGAATAACAATCATGCATTTAGTTAATATGATTTCGGGAAACATTATTGATGTTTTAAATAAAAGAATATACAAAGGCACTATCTATGTAGAAGATGGGCGAATTAGTAAAATTGAAGAAGGAAAAGCAACTAGTGAAGACTATATTTTACCTGGTTTTGTAGATGCACATGTACATGTTGAAAGCTCTATGCTTACGCCTTGTGAATTTGCTCGCTTGTCTGTTCCTCATGGGACTGTTGCAACGGTTTCTGATCCACATGAAATTGCGAATGTAAATGGTGTAGAAGGGGTACATTATATGATAGACAATGCTGCCCAAACGCCTTTCAAGTTCTATTTTGGTGCGCCTTCTTGTGTGCCAGCAACTAGTTTTGAGACGGCTGGTGCTAGTGTGAGTGTAGCAGAAGTAGAGGCTTTATTACAAAGAGCCGATATAAAGTATTTGAGTGAAATGATGAATTTTCCAGGGGTCTTATTTGAAGATCCTGAAGTGATGGCAAAATTGGCTTTGGCTAAAAAATATGACAAGCCTATAGATGGTCACGCGCCTGGATTGAGAGGAGAGGAGGTGAAAAAATACATCCAAGCAGGTATTTCTACAGATCACGAATGTTTTACCCTAGAAGAAGCCCTAGATAAATTGCAATGGGGCATGAAAATTGCGATTAGAGAAGGATCAGCAGCTAAAAATTATGAGGCACTTAGCAGCCTTATAGATAGCCATACAGATTTGGTGATGTTTTGTAGTGATGATAAGCATCCCAATAATCTTGTTGAAGGACATCTCAATGAAATTGTCTTGCGTTCTTTGGCTAAGGGATACGACCTCATGAATATTTTACAATGTGCTTGTGTCAATCCTGTTCAGCACTATAATTTAGATGTTGGTTTATTACAAGTGGGAGATCCTGCGGATTTTATTGTCATTAATCACCCTGATGAATTTAAAATATTAGAAACTTATATTGATGGACAATTAGTGGCAGCAAATGGAAAAACGACTTTAACTTATGAAGCGGTTCCTGTCATTAATCAATTTTCTACCTCAACTAAAACCATTCAAGATTTTAAGCTCCCTGCACAATCCGAAAAAATCAAAGTTATTGAAGCCTTAGAGGGACAGTTAATTACCAATGCTTTAACTTATCCAGTCACCTCAGATGAACAAGGTTTCGCTATATCCAATCCAGATACAGATGTTTTAAAAATGGCAGTCATTAATCGTTATGAAGATCAGCCACCTGCACTAGCATTTATCAAAAATTTTGGACTTAAACGAGGGGCTATTGCTTCTTCTGTAGGTCATGATTCTCACAATATTATTGTAGTGGGGGTAGATGATGTGGATATTTGTAATGCGGTCAATTTAATTATTGAACAAAAAGGAGGTTTGTCTTTGGCAGATGGAGACACACAAGAAATATTGGCTCTTCCTTTGGCTGGTATTATGACCAATGAAAATGGCTATAAAGTGGCGCAAACTTATACCCAATTAGACCGATTGGCTAAATCTTTAGGTACTAATTTGGCTGCGCCTTATATGACCCTCTCTTTTATGGCTTTATTGGTGATTCCAAGTTTAAAATTGAGTGATAAAGGACTTTTTGATGGCAATAATTTTCAGTTTACCAATTTATTTATAGATTAGACTAATGTAAAATATAAAACATGTAGGATTGCAAATAATTTATTCTATTTTTATCAAACGACCATCTATCTTCTTATCTGTTTTCAAACAAAGGTATTACTATTGTTTGATTCTGTCAATTCTATGGCTTATTGTTTCTTCTACTGCTACCTATGCTCAATTAACTGATGGACTTCAATTTGAGCATTTAGATGTGGATGATGGCTTGCCTAGTTCTACTATCTATACTATTTTTCAAGATAGTAAAGGTTATATTTGGTTTGGTACAGGTGCTGGTTTGAGTAAATATGATGGTTATCGCTTTAAAAACTACTCCATTGCCAATAATCTACCTGCTAATGATGTTTTTCGTTTATTGGAAGATAGTCTAGGACGTTTATGGGTGAGTTCTATGGGTAGTTTGGCCTATTTGGAAAATGAGGAGTTTACTAGAGTTTATTTTCAGGATAGCACTTCAACTAGATTGCTGTATAGTCTTTATTTAGATACCAATAATAATATCGCTTTTACCTCGAAGTTTGATAATTATTACATAGATCAGGATTACAATATTCACAAAAAATCTCTTTACTTACCCCCTGAACCTAATCCAATCATAAAAACAAAGTATAATTTAAATTGGAGTCATAACGATGCTTTAGGTAATACATGGTTTTCTTATGGCCCTTACATCTTGAATAGTCAAAATCAAAATCAAATTCTCGAATTTCCTTTTGACCGCCCTAAATTCCCAAGATGTATCCATCCAGAGCGTCCCAATCAGTTTTTGTATAATGCTACTGATGGTTTATTTAGATGGCTAGGCGATACATCAGTACTTATACTACCTTCTAGCTCACAATTTCAGAGCAGTACGATGTATAAAATCATTGAAGATCAACAAAAAAGATTATGGATTAGCAATTTGGTCAATGGTGTTTGTATGCTAGATACTACCAATCAAATAGTCCATTATTATCTTCCTAAAGAAAGGGTGGGTAATAGTTTGATGGATAAGGATGGTAATTTGTGGTTTCCTACTTTGGGAAATGGTGTTTATTATCTTCCTCCTGAAAATCAAAAGGTTCAAAGATATACTACCAAAAGTGGTTTATCTGATAACAATATTCAATCTATTTACCTACACCAAGATGGAAGTATTTTTTTAGGTTTGAGTAATGGTCAAATTAACCGCCTTTATCCTGAAATCAAAAAAATAGACACCTATTCTATCACTAAAGATACCAATAAACAAAGTTATATTCGTGTATTAGATTTCGCATCTATGGATAATGGGGATATTGTCATGACAACAGATGAAAACACTTATTTTTTCCATAAAGAAAAAATCGAACCACTAGGTATTAAAAGCCCTGCTAAAAGTTTATTTGCAGACACCATTAATCAAACACTATGGGTCACTTCTGCTAGTTGGCTATATGCATTTCCTTTCGATTCACTTTATACTGAGGATACTCCCCCTATCAATCCTTCTTTTAGTCAAGACACCTCTTCCCCTTTTCACAAGATTAAAATTCGTGCTTATACCGTACAACCAGATTTTAAAGGTGGTGCTTGGATTGGTAATCATAGTGGTTTATACTACTATAGTTCCGATGATCAGCTCAGTTCCGCCTCAAAAAATCAAGCCTTATTAAAAAAAAGTATTACAGACATTATTATTAGTCCAGATAGTCTAATGTGGATCGCAACAGAAGGCTATGGGCTAGTGATTAAAAAAGGAGATCAACTCAAACAAATCTCTATTAATGAAGGCTTGAACCATCCAATTTGTAAAACTTTGGCAATATCTGATAATGAAATATGGGTAGGTACCAATGGGGGTATTTATGCCATTAAAAACTATCGTTTTGATAGTCATACTTATGACTTATCTTACTACAATAATAAAGATGGGATTATTAGCAATTACATTAACGATTTAGTGGTTACAGAAGGAGAATTATTGATCGCTACTAATAAAGGATTTTGCATATTTCCCAAACATTCAAATGAAAATATTTCTTCTAATGACTTACCTATTTACTTGACCAATATTAATATCAATGGACAAGACAGCATACTCCTAGACCATTATGAATTAGATTATTGGCAGAATGATGTC
>JAHDFT010000090.1:454-7607 GCA_020628015.1 Bacteroidota bacterium | reverse complement strand
CATTACCTATTCTTGGCTTAGATTAATCATTAGTGAACAACAAAACAAAATACTGGAAGTCAAAATAGATCAAAAAACTGAGGAATTACAAGCTAAAGTCTTAGAACTTAAACGAACCAATAACCGTTTGAGGGAGTTTGCTCATATTGCCTCTCATGATCTTAAAGAACCTTTGCGAACGATTCTAGGTTTTGTACAATTATTAGAACTTAAATTTGGTCATTTAGCCCATACAGATGCTAAGAACTATATCAATTATATCACCATAGGCATTCAAAGAATGGAAAACTTAATTAATGCCTTATTACAATATACCCGTATCAATAATAGTCCATTGACAATAGAAAAGGTAGATACTCAATTACTATTAAAGGAATTGGAAAATAGTTTAAACGATCTATTGCAAAGAAAAAATGCACAATTACATTATGAAAATATGCCTATTATTCTTGCAGATGATCAACAAATCAGGCAAATTTTTCAAAATTTGATACAAAATGGCATCAAGTTCAACAAAAACACCCTTCCAACCATTAACATAGAGGCAGTTGATAAAGAAACTTATTGGGAATTTAGCGTCAAGGATAATGGCATAGGTATTGCGCCTGAATATCAGGAACAAATATTTACCATTTTCAATAGATTGCACAATCAAAATGAATTTGAGGGAACAGGTATTGGCTTGTCGCTTTGTCAACGTATTGTCGAAAGACATGGTGGACGAATTTGGTTGGACTCTGAGCCTGGGCTTGGCACGACTTTTTATTTTACTATTGCTAAGAAACAGTAAAAAAACCATATGAACTTTCTATACCCGACTTTTCTTTGGGCATTGGCCGCATTAGCCATCCCAATCATCATACACCTCTTCAACTTCAGACGATTCAAGAAGGTCTATTTTACCAATGTAAAATACCTCAAAGAAGTCAAGGAGGAAACGGCATCCCGTAGTAAAATCAAACATTGGTTGGTGCTACTAGCAAGGATGTTGGCATTGACCTTCTTGGTCTTAGCCTTTGCCCAACCTTTCTTTCCTGGCGAGGAGCAAGAAGAGGAAAAAGGCAGCAAAGCGGTTAGTATTTATATTGACAACTCCTTCAGTATGAATGCCCGTAGTAATGATGTCTCCTTACTAGAAAAGTCCAAAAATAAGGCACAGGAAATCCTAGATGCTTATAGTGAAGACGACCGTTTTCAGATTCTTACCAACGATTTTCTAGGTAAACACCAAAGAATATTGGATAAGGAAGGCTTTGCAGAATACTTAGAAGAGATCACCAAAGCCACTCCTAATGTCCGCAATCTTTCAGAGGTAGTCAAAAGACAGCAACAGGCTTTGGAGTATGCGAATACAGATAAACAAGATTACTATATCATTTCCGATTTTCAGAAAAATATTGTTGATCTGGAAAAAGATACAAGTATCAATCTTTCCTTTGTTCCACTTCAATCTGTAGAGCAGCAAAATGTGTATATTGATTCTGTATGGTTCAGAAATCCTGTCCGCATGTTAAATCAGCCCAATCAATTGATGGTCAAATTGGTAAATACTGGGGAAACAAAAGTCGAAGACTCTCGTTTAACCCTCCAAATCAACAAACAGACAAAGGCATTGACTGATTTTAATATCAAAGCCCAATCTTCTATTATTGATACCTTAAATTTCACCATCACAGAAGCAGGCTGGAATAAAGCAGAACTACTAGTCACCGACTATCCGATTAGCTTTGATGATACTTATTACTTCACTTTTGAGGTAGCACAAACACTAAAAGTATTGGCGATTAATCAGGCAGGAAGTAGTCCTTATCTGGATGCTTTATTCAAGGAAAGTGGTAATTTTGAGTTCAAAAATCAATCGGTTAATAATGTCGATTATGCCAATTTGGATAAAAATCAATTGGTTATCCTCAATGGTTTGAAAGAAATTTCATCAGGTTTGGCCTATAATCTGCAACAATTTGTCTTTAATGGTGGAAGTTTATTGGTTTTCCCAAATAAAAATATGAATGCCAGCACCTACAATACGATGCTACAGGCGATGAAAGCCAACACGTATAACACCATTAATTACAATCAAAGATCAGTAGATAAAATCAACACTCGACAAGAGGTTTTCCGCAATGTTTTTTCTCGCATTCCAAATAATATCGACCTTCCACAAATCAACACAGCATATGATATGACCAGCTATACCAAAGCTAGTGAACAAGTATTGCTTCGCATGACTGGAGGAAAATCCTTTTTGGGTCGTTATCGTTATGGTGCAGGAAAATTATATCTTTGTGCCTCCTCTTTGGATTTGAAAGATAGTAATTTACCCTCTCACGCTCTTTTTGTGCCTATGATTCACAAAATTGCAGTTGTTGGCGGGCAAAATCCACCATTGGCTTATACTATTGGGCAGGATGAGATTGTGACGGTTAATAATCGCCTAGAAAAAAAGGATGATAAACTGAAATTGAAAGGACAACAAGGAGAATTTATTCCAGGCCAAAAAGAAGTTGATAATAAAGTCTTACTCAACCTCAATAACCAACTCTCCGAAGCAGGGATTTATCAATTGCATCATCAAGAAGATAAACCCTTGAACTTTCTAGGTTTCAACTTCAATCGTCAAGAGTCAATACTATCTTATTTTAGCTTAGAGGACTTACAAAAACGGTTCAATTCTAAAAATTACCAATTCCTAAAACCAGAAAATACCCTTACTGCTTCATTAAATGACTTAGATAAGGGAATGGCACTCTGGAAATGGTGCTTGATTTTAGTTTTAGTATTTCTATTGATAGAAACGCTATTACTAAGGTTGTGGAAATAGGTAATGGCGGACATTTCCTCGTAGATGGAAAACAATCAATATGTCATCAGGTACAAAATACGGTTTACTCTCTGGTCTAGTAGCGAATATACTACTGTTTATCCTTCATGCTATAGAGCCGACGCTCATCTTTGAGTTTTGGTTTTTCTCTATTCTAATTCCAGGTATTCTTGTTTTTTTCCTAATTATGGCAGCAGGGGAAACCCGTATTCGCTCAGGGGGTTATGCGAGTTTTCGTCAACTACTTCGGCCGACTTTTTCGGTGGTTATCTTTACACAAATGTTGCTTTATTTAGGTAATTATGTCTTATACAATTACGTTAACACCGATTTACCTCGCATCCAAAAACAATACGAACTAGAAGCATTAGAAAAAAAGCATACACAAAATTTAATCAATAGCACCACTTACCGAGAACAAAAAAAGCAGATTGAGGAAGCAGATTATCAATTGGTACTCTCCAAAGCAGTTATCAATTACTTTTTCTCTTTAATAATGGGTTTCATTTTTGCGATGATTGTTGCTTTTATTATGAAAAAAAGACTTCCTGCTCCTTCATCTTAAATCACCAATCATCAAGCCCCATTTTTTACTAGCATTACTAAGACCATAAAAAAAACGCCATGCAAATATCCATCGTTGTGCCATTACTCAATGAAGCGGAATCTTTACCAGAGCTACTGGCCTGGATTGAGCGGGTTATGCAAGCCAATCAATTCACCTATGAGGTAGTATTTATAGATGACGGTAGTACAGATAATTCTTGGCAAATCATACAGCAATTAGCAGCGCAAAATCCCAATGTCAAAGGCATTAAGTTTAGACGGAATTATGGAAAATCTGCGGCATTGAATGAAGGCTTTAGTGTCGTACAAGGAGATGTGGTCATTACAATGGATGCTGATTTACAAGATAGTCCTGATGAAATTCCAGAATTGTATCGGATGATTGTGGAGGAAGGTTATGACATTGTTTCTGGTTGGAAAAAGAAGCGATATGATCCATTGTCAAAGACCATTCCTACCAAATTATATAATGCCACCAATCGCTTCGTTACTGGTGTTAAGCTGCACGACATGAACTGTGGTTTGAAGTCCTATCGAAATGAAGTCGTCAAAAATATTGAGATTTATGGGGATATGCATCGTTATATTCCTGTGATTGCAAAATGGGCTGGATTTAACAAGATTGCTGAGAAAGTAGTTAAACACCAAGCCCGTAAATATGGACATACAAAATTTGGTCTGAATCGTTTTATCAACGGCTTCCTAGATATGTTGACCATCACTTTTATGGGTAAATTTGGCAAACGCCCAATGCACCTTTTTGGGCTACTTGGTGGCATCCTCTTCTTTATCGGTTTCCTAATTTCTACCTACCTCGCCTTCGCAAAAATTGTCTCAGAACAATATGGCATGGCAGAACGCCCAATGTTCTTCCTAGGTATTCTTTGTATTATTGTTGGCTCACAACTTTTTCTGGCAGGTTTTCTAGGAGAACTTATTGCTAGAAATTCTCCATATAGAAATCAATATCAAATAGAAAAAACACTTAGAGTTGATTAGGGTATATAAGATTTGATTAGTCATCAATACTATGTAATGAATAGTAGTCACCAGTCACTCTATTCGTAAAAATTATCTAAGTAAGCTGCATATTCTTTTTTATTAAGAATAATTCGCTTCCAAATAGCATTAATAAAACCAAGCCCATAACCTAATAACTGAATATAACTTGTTGCAATTGAAACTATTCCAATAGTGATACTCTTGTTTTTCAAACTTGAATCTATGAATATAATTATTATATGAACCAATATCGGAAACAAAAACAAAACGGAATAAACTATAGAAATAAGTAATAGACTTATTAAGCCAATCGTAAATAATGCAGGAGCTAAGTGAACTATTTTAAGAGATTTAGGATGCCTTTTGTATAAATTTACTCTGGCAATACCAGAGTTAAAAATTTGTTTAAAAAACTGCCTAAAGCTCGTCCGTCTCTTATGATACACATAGGCATCTTTAATTAATCTTGTTTTAAATCCATTTTGTAATATTCGAATACTCATATCTATATCTTCACCAAACCTCATTTTTGAAAATCCTTTTGTTGTATCAAATACTTCTCTTGAATATCCCATATTAAAACTTCGTGGATGAAACTTTTCAAGTTTTTCACTACTACCACGAATCCCTCCTGTTGTAAAAAATGAGGTCATAGAATAATTAATTGCTTTTTGTAGAATGCTAAAATTAGAATGTGCTGCATCAGGTCCACCAAAAGCATCTACATAATCCGTTTTTAATACACTTTGAACAATCTCAAAATAATTCTGAGGTAAAACACAATCAGAATCTAAAAAAATACAATAATTTCCTTTAGCTCTTTCATAACCATAGTTTCTACTCTGACCTGGACCAGAGTTATCTTTATAAAAGTATTTTAAATTAAGTTTATCAACAAATTGTTCGAGTACTTTTTCACACTTAACATTTGACCCATCTTCAACGATAATAACTTCAAATTCATTTACCGTTTGGCGTATCATACTTTCAAGCAGTTCTTTTATTTCGTCAGGTCTATTGTATACTGGAATAATAAACGAAATTTCAATCTCCTTACTCTTGTTCATTTTTTATATCATTTTTTAAACTCAAAGGAATTTCGCCATCAATCTCAACCCAACACGCTTCCCATACCTCCCCAATAAATTGGTGCAGAAATTTCTTTTTGAACGAATCAAATCTAGTAGGTGAGCGGTTAAATTAAGCTATAGGGCAAATTAATCTTCCTCTTTTTCTACAAAAACAAATATACTCAATAATCCTGTTGTCTTAGTAATTTAAAAACCATTTTATATACTTAAATGGACTTGAGTTCCATGAAAAAAAGCCTAAAAACACAATAATTTAACTATTAGCCCTCTTTTTATGATGAAAAATTATTTTTTGTTTGTTACTTAAAATAGATCTTTTTTCAGGGAACTCATTCTTACAATAGGTTAGGAACAAGTGAAAAATAAGTTTACAGTTTTGATTAGTAACAAGCAAAAAATAAATTAGGCATGTTTGTTAGGCTAATTTGTGGCTAGACAAGGCAAAAAACGTAGGCGATGCAGGGCATTGGTGAGGCTTTTTAACGAAGTATAGTTCCAAATTTATCAATCAAAATGACATTTATTTTTTTACTGTTCCTTATTTCAGGAGAGTCATTTATAGCAACAAAAATCAACCAATGATTATATAGAGCTGTTCTTCAAAATGGAGCTACAGGAGGCAAAATTTCTGGTGGTCTTATGAGCATCTATTGTCTTAGAAATAGTTGTTATAAAGTAATTCAAGCATTTGACAGTCAAATCATGCGCTATCATTTTACCATGAGTGTTGTCAAAACTTAGATAAGTTAGCCTTTTCATTATCAAAAAAAATCCCATGCAAAATCATATCCAATCCATTATTCAAACTTCCATTTCGATCAAAGAAGCGATATTAAAGGATAATTCTCTACTTGAAGGCATTGCTCAAGTGACTGAGGTGATTGTACAAGCCTTCCAACAAGATCACAAAGTATGGTTTTGTGGTAATGGGGGTAGTGCTGCTGATGCCCAACATCTCGCTGCCGAACTCTCTGGTCGTTTCTACTTTGATAGAGATCCACTTTTTGCCGAAGCACTCCATGTTAATACCTCTTATTTGACTGCTGTAGCCAATGACTATACCTATGACCACATCTATGCTCGTTTGCTAAAAGGCAAAGGGCGAAAAGGCGATATAATTGTAGGGATTTCAACTTCTGGAAATTCAGGAAATATCCTTAAAGCTTTTGAATATGCTAGGGCAAATGAGATTACTACAATTGGTTTGACAGGAGAAACAGGCGGAAAAATAAAAGATTTGAGTGATTATTTACTCAATGTTCCTTCTAAAGATACCCCTAGGATACAAGAGTCCCACATTATGATTGGCCATATTATTTGTGAACTGGTCGAGCAGACACTTTTTGGCTAAAAGTATTTTTCAACACCAAATACTTAGAAATTAGTGGAAAGTAAGTTTATTTTTTTTAAAATACATTATTCCCATGATAAAAAAAAGCTGGAAAGTATGTTTTGAACATATTTTCCAGCTTATATAATTTGTTGCAAAAAAGAAACGCTAGTTGTTTGATTTTTTTTATTTGAGTTAAACATGCTAACTCAAATGGCATAGTTGATGCGTTTTTCGTTTTTTGATTAAAAGTAGCAAACTGCCAAAACAGCTTGCTACTTACATATTTTGTTGCAAAAAAGAAACGCTAGTTGTTTGATTTTTTTTATTTGAGTTAAACAT
>JAHDFT010000090.1:0-354 GCA_020628015.1 Bacteroidota bacterium | reverse complement strand
GCTAACTCAAATGGAATTATTTCTTAGCATTTTTCACTAAATTGCTAAATCAAATTATATACAATTAGTGATAAAATTTGCTTTGTCTTATTGATAATATAAAGATGCAATAAAAAAATTACACCTTAAAATTTTTGTGGTTAACGGTACTTATTTTGTGGTGAATGGCAAATTAGTATTTCAAATAAAAAACTGACTATCTGGACATTAAACAATAATCACATCTTAAATACATCCCATAAAAACTAAATCAAAATAATAATTATGCCATATAATTATTATTTTGATTAGTGATGGATTAGGAACAGTCAAAAAATAATTGTACCATTTTGATTGATAAATTTACCTCTATAC
>JAHDFT010000089.1:7561-14123 GCA_020628015.1 Bacteroidota bacterium | reverse complement strand
TTTTTGCCTCGTCTAGCCACAAATTAACCTAACAAACACGCCTAATTTATTTTTTGTTTGTTACTAAGAAAGAGATATGATCTAATAGAGAATACCCATGTTTAGTTTTAATGACAAAAGGATACTATCTATTGAGCGTAAAAAAGAGATAGTGTATTTGATGATATTATTTATGATGTAATAAGTATATGTTTTAAGATGTATGTTTTTTCGTAAGTTGTAATTTGAAGTTTATTAGTTTATTACATAGTTGATTTTTTTATTTTTATTTCTTTAACCTTCCTTTTATATTTTCTCCACCATAACAATCAAACCAATAGGCTGTTTGAGGTAATGTATTTATACTACTTTCCCATAACAGTTTTGCTAATCCATAGTCATTCTCCAAATGGTATTTTGAAATTATTCCGATATATGTAATGCCAAATTCAGTTATTTGAAGTTTGGGGCTGTTGTTAATTTTGATGGAGAAATGTAAATCCTTTACACTTTATATAAAAATAGAAAGAGGATTAAGTAGTGTATTATTAATCATTGCAAATGAGTTTATTATATAGGGTAAAAAAAATAAAATTATATGCCGATTGTTGTATTCTAGCTATTTCTAACTTTCTCCACCTAGTAAAAGCCTCTTTATCAGTAAGTTATGTTATAACACAAAATTGAAGTTTCCTAGTTAACAGCGTTTCTAAATTATTTTTCTCCATGCATGGAATATAGAAAATCTTGAAATTTCAGAAAACATTTAAAACAAAGGATTTAGATGTTATTCTATAATGTAAATTTAGAAATATGTTAATTAGTACTCCGCATAATGTAGTTAGTTTGCCTGATGGATTGGATGCTTTAGATACAATTGCTGATACAGAATAGGTTATTACAATATAACAAATGCAGATAAAAATTGCAAAAGGTAATAGGCGTTTACGTAGTGTGTTTATTTAGAAGCCTCAGAAGAACCCAACCTTTGTTATTTATAGGTAAATAATAGAAGGTGAATTTCTAAATAAGCACTCAAAACTAACAGTTTATAACAGACGAACCAATTTCTAAACAAATAAACTTATTGGGGGATATAGATGATGTACGGGTTTAGAGATTGGTTCTTTTTTAGTATGTTGTTGAATGTGATTTTATAATATTTATTGCAAAGTATAAAAATACATAAACACCGTATAAAACATATTGATAACAGTTTACAACTACCCAAAATATCCCTACTAATATCCCTAATTCAATCCTCTATTATATTGGACTTGTATTAGGGATGTTTTTTTACTCTTTACTTATATGGAACAGTCAAAAAATAATTGTACCATTTTGATTGATAAATTTAACCCTATACTTCGTTAAAAAGCCTCGCTGCGGCACTGCATCGCCTACGTTTTTTGCCTCGTCTAGTGATAAATTTCCCTAACCAAAATTTGTACACTTATTTTTCACTCGTTCCTATTGATTTTCGATAACGCTCTGTTCTCTGAAAAATAGCCTTTAAAATGCCTTTATCTATTTCACTAAATTCTTTATTGCGTCTAGTATAAACTGCTGTAGCTGTTTCTACAGCTTTATCAAAACGATAGGTTTCAAAACCTGATGCGCCTCCCCAACTAAAAGAAGGAATAAACTTAGGTGGAAAGCCTGCTCCAAATATATTGGCAGCTACTCCCACAACTGTACCTGTATTGAACATGGTATTGATACCACATTTGGAGTGATCCCCCATAATCAAACCACAAAATAGTTGATCACTACTCATCATTTTATTAAACACATAACTCCATACCTTCACCTTACTATAATTATTCTTCAAATTAGAACAATTGGTATCCGCCCCTAGATTACACCATTCTCCGATAACCGCATTGCCTAAGTAACCATCATGTGATTTATTGCTATAGCCCATAATGACGCTATTATTGACTTCTCCACCAATTTTAGAATAAGGACCAAATGTAGTCGCTCCATAAATCTTGGCACCCATTTTTAGTACCGCATGATCACCCATCATAAAGCCACCTTTAATCATATCACCGCCTAGCACTTTAGCATGATTACCAATATAAATTGGACCAGCCGAAGCATCTAATAAAGAAAATCTGACCTCTGCGCTTTCTTCAATAAAAATACGCTCAGGATTAACCACCCCATTACTAGGATCAATAGGGGCAGAATTTCGACCAGCCGTTAACCATTCAAAATCTTGTTCAATAGCTGCTTTGTTTAAAAGATATAAATCCCAAGGATAATTGATGCGGAGATAGCTACAACCACAGCTAATTTTAGTATAACCATCCACCAAAGGCAGCCATTCTCCACTAGCTTTATGGATTAAAGGAGGATGTTTATCATCATGTCTTACAGCAATGACCAAATCGCCATCTACCAAGACCTCTTTAGGTTGCAAATGAATGACTTGTTTCACCAACTCTTGATTGGGTAATATCGAACTATTGATAAATAAATTATCTTTACCCATTTCCCACCGATAACGTTTACTTAAATGATTAACGCTCAATGTTCCGCTATGATCTTGCTTTAAAACATGCAACCATTTTTCTCGGATAGTCCATAAGCCGATCCGCAAATCAGCGATAGATTTGGTATAGGTTAGTGGTAAAAGATGAAACCAGGTGTGGTCATCGAAGAAAATGATTTTAGGAGGGGTGGTGGTCATGATGCTGGTATTTTTGAAAGGGAATGGAGAAATCAATAATGTCTTTATCTATTACTAATAAATAACGAAAGCAGAAAGCATCTAATAATTAGTGATTAGATGAGTTCTGCTTTTCGTAATATACAACCACAAAAGTACAAAAGTTTTCAAAAACTATCTAGTATTTGATAGAATCATCAATTTTGACTGATGTAGCCTATTCTTGGGTGAGAAAAAAAGGTTTATATACAGATATTTATTAGCCTAAAACCCCTTGCTTATCAAATGAATGAAGTAGGTCTTTAAGGGTTTCTTGAAAAGGACGTGGTTCATAACCTAGTTCTTTTCTGGCTTTGTCAATGCTTATATTTTTATTACTGTGTTTTAAAATCATGACAGATTCATAGGTTAATAGTGGACGTACACCCATAATTTTGCTATATAGTTTGAAAAGGGGGGCTAGAAAACGTCCTATCCAAAGGGATAATGTCCACGGTTTTTTAATTTTTTTTCTATGATTAACCGCATCAATAAATTGATTCATATGCGCCCAATGTCCACCTATAATATATTTTTCTCCACTACGTCCTTTGTCTAGTGCATTAATTGCAGCTTGACAAACATCTCTTACATCTACCCAATTGAAACCAGCATCAAAAATGGCAGGTATGCGATTGTGACTAATATCAATTACCATCTGTCCCACCCTTGAAGGCATAAAATCATTGATGCCAATAATGCCTGTAGGATGTATAATAGAGGCATTTAAGCCTTTTTCTACTCCTTTTAATACCTCAGCAACACCACCTGCTTTAGATTGATCATACAAAAAACTGTCCTTATCAGCCATAGGTGTGGATTCATTGATGACAGGGGTGTGTTCTGTGTATTTAAAAGCATGAATAGAACTAAAGTGAATCAGTTTCTTGATTTTATTTGCCAAACACGCTTCAACTACATTGCGAACACCAATTACATTGGTTTGCATCAATCGACCACCTGGATCACCATCAATAGAAATCAAGGCGGCTAGATGAATCACATAATCCATACCTTCAAAGGCTTTCACCAGAAAACCATCTGTCAAAATATTGCCTGGCATTTTTTCTACAGCCAAATCATTGATGGCATCTGTTCTATCTGATGCTAAATAAATAGCTCGTACTTGATGACCAGCTTTCAATAATTGGCGACACATATTGCCACCTACATGACCTGTTGCTCCAGTAACAGCAATTTTCATTTAATGAATTGATTTACCAAGTGAAAAATGTAAAGAAAGAGTCTAATCTATTGAGGATAAGCCGTCTGTGTGAGACATAATAAAAAACTAACATCAAAAGTCAACTTAACAGTTGAGTGTTGTGGTTGACTTTGATGCTAGAACAATCAATCAAAAAATCTAAATAATTGAACAAAAATTAAAGCCTATTGAATTTTGATTCAAAAGTAAGAAAAAAAGGTAAGATTTTTGCATAAATCATTGATTTTTTTCGCTTTATAACAAAAGTTAATTTGATCTAACACACCGAAAACCACTATGTTCTAATCCGCTATCTGGGGTAGATTTCATGCGTGCCGAAACTCGATAGCCAGCACAATAGCTATCATTACATAAAAAAGAACCTCCTCTAAGTACACGTTGTGGGACATTGCCCATTTGTGGGTCAAAAGCTTGTGGAGGTCCTTGGGGATTTTTTGTTACACTATTTTGTGTGCAATAAGTATAATAATTAGCATGGTACCAATCGGCACACCATTCCCAGACATTCCCAGCCATGTCATATAAACCATAAGCATTAGGAGCAAAGGATTTCACAGGAGCTAAACGTTCATATTGATCCTCTTTTTTAGAAATAATCGGGAAAATACCTTGCCAATAATTGGCCTTATGCTGACCATTTTCAACAATCGGATCAGCACCCCAAGGATAAGCTTGATTGCGAAGCCCTCCTCTAGCAGCATATTCCCATTCTGCCTCTGTAGGTAAGCGTTTACCCGCCCATTTTGCATAAGCCAAAGCATCGTCATAAGACACATGAACCACAGGTAAATTGGCTTTTCCTTGAAGATCTGAATCGGGGCCATTGGGATGTTTCCAACTGGCTCCCTTCACAAACTGCCACCAATCGCTCACTCGCACTTGTTCAAGACTTTTTCCTTGAGGAATGGTAAAGACTAGTGAGCCTGCTTTTAAATCGGCTGGATTGGGTGGGGGAGTGCCAGGGGGTAATTGTGCCATTACCTCCGCCAAATCAATGTCTTTTTCGGCTGTGGTGATGTAATTGGTAGCCTCCACAAAAGCCTGAAATTGCTGATTGGTCACTTCCGTTGCATCCATCCAAAATCCATCTACTGTAACCTTGTGCTTGGGATATTCATCAGGTAGGGCTTGTTTGCTATCTCCACCCATATCAAAGGTGCCTCCTTCAATCCATACCATTCCCTCGTAGTTTTTACTTTGGCTACTATCTGTTGGTATAGCTTTTATGGGATGATTCAAATTTGATGCTTTGGGAAGCTGTTTAGCTGCTGGTGATTCATGACAATGCTTAACTTGATCTTTGGGGGCTTGTTGACAAGTAATGAAGAAGCAGCCAATTAGATAGCAGAATAATAAGTGCAGGATATTTTTAAGCAAATTCATAAGCATAAGTGATCAATGAAAGATAAAGCTTGGTAGAAGTAGGGCTAAGAAAAGAATATTCTAGTTAGAATCAAACAATCAATAGATAAATTTGTACTTGTATAGTGATGGATCAAAAATAAAGTCTACTAAAATAGGTGTTATTATTTTTAATCCATCAATTACAATTCTTTATATTATAATCCGTAAATTATTTTTTATGCCAGCATTAACCACTATACCCTTAGAATTGGGTTATAAGGCTCCTGCATTTAATTTATTAGATGTGGTCAGTAATGAAAATAAGACCTTTGAGGACTTAAAAGGCGAAAAAGCGACTGTAGTGATGTTCATTTGTAATCATTGTCCTTTTGTCAAGCACATTAATGGACAATTGGCGCAATTGGCAAAAGATTACCAAGCGAAAGGGGTAGGATTCATTGCTGTTTCTAGTAATGATGCTGAAAGATATATAGGAGATGCGCCAGATAGATTGAAGGCACAAGCTGTAGATAATGATTTTTCTTTCGCTTATTTATATGACGAAACGCAGGAGGTGGCGCAAGCTTACAAAGCGGTTTGTACACCAGATTTTAGCATTTTTGATGGTGGGGATTTATGTGTTTATCGAGGACAATTGGATAGTTCTCGACCAGGTAACGGACAGCCTGTTGATGGAAAAGATATGCGTGCTGCTTTGGATGCTATTTTGAGTGGTGATCCTATTGCAGAGCCACAAAGACCAAGTATGGGATGTAGCATTAAGTGGAAGGGAGAGGCTCCTTATTAAATTAAAGTCCCTCCTTTTAAGTTCTTCGGCTCAAATCCTAGGTTTTTGACAGTATTAATTAAAGCTTGACAGGTCGCTCTGATAGAGCTTTTATCTTTTTCTTTGTTTTTTCTACAAACAGTCATGCTCCTACGGAGTTATCTATATTAGCTCCGTAGGAATATGGTTGTCTGTAGAGAAGACATATACAAGATTGATAATTTTTTACTTTCAATATAGGAGGACAAATCCCAATTACACCCACATTCCTTTATGATTTTATCTTATATTATTTTTTTATAAAAGGAATAATTTGTTTCTTTATGTCCAGAATTGAAGATCCTTTTCCCTTCATCAAAGAAACAAGTCCCAAATGCAACAATCGCTACTAAAAACACTCAATAAAAAGGTGTTTTTCCCTCCTGTCATTTTTTTGATCATCACCATCGCCTACAGCCTCATCAATAACGATCATTTTTTGGTATTGGTCAAACAAGCCAATGATTGGATTTTA
>JAHDFT010000089.1:0-7461 GCA_020628015.1 Bacteroidota bacterium | reverse complement strand
TATGGCATTTACACCATCACAGGCTTATTATTTGCCATCACCTATTACAATCTCAAACAACCTTTTAGCATTAGTTCTTTACTCTATCCTTTATTTGGAGAGCGAGCGCATGGAACGCTTGGGGTGATTATTAATATCATTTGTCTCTATGGATTAGTGGCTGGTATGGCAGCATCTCTAGGAGCAGGTATTTTTACCTTGATGGGTGGTTTAGAAGCCATTCTTGGCATTCCCAAGTCTAATTTTTTACTTGGAGTCATTGGTTTTGCTGTGGTGGGGACTTTTATTATTTCTGCGGTGAGTGGATTGGCAAAAGGGATTGCTTTATTATCGGATTTAAATATTAAAGCCTTTATTGCTTTGGCTATTTTTGTTTTTATTTTTGGCCCTACACTAGATATGTTACAAATGGCGGTGATGGGTATAGCGGATTATTTTTATTATTTTATTCCTAGAAGTACTAATATAGGCGCAAATATAGATGCAAGTTGGCAAAATAGCTGGACTTTTTTTTACTGGGCGGCCTGGTTTGCTTGGGCTCCCGTTTCGGCTTTATTTTTAGGACAATTGGCGGTAGGTTATACGGTTAGAGATTATATTCATTTTAACTTTTTACTTCCCTGTTTATTTATCAGTATTTGGTTGATGATTTTTAGTGGAATTTCTATTGAATTTGATTTGCAAAAAAGTGGTGAGCTGTATAATTTAATGAAAGCACAAGGAGAGCAAAATGTCTTGTACGCTGTGTTAGCCGAGTTGCCTTTAGCTCAAATGGTGAGTCTTTTTACCTTAATTATCGTCTTCATTTCTTATGTTACGGCTGCGGATTCTAATACTTCGGCAATGAGTTCGATTAGTAGTATTGGTATTAACCCAGATAATCCAGAAGCTCCCTTGACCGTAAAAATCATATGGGGCTGTTTTATTGGGCTAATTGCATGGATTATGATTACTACTGCTGGTGTTGATGGTATTCGTTTATTGAATGTACTTGGTGGCTTTCCTGCCTTGTTTTTGATTATTGGGGTTATGTTGGGTTTACTAAAGTTGATGTTGAATGGTACTATGAACGACGAGGTTCCTTAAGCAATCCATTATTATTTCACAACGACTTCCAACTGTCCCACCCCCTCCTTATTTAAGAAATATCGGTCACCGATTTTCTCAAATAAAGTGGCGATGGGAACCTCCAGTATTCCTATCAGGTCATCCTGCACCAGATCGGCATCGTAGACCTCTACGAAAAGCCGATCATTGGTCTTTGGGACAAATTGTATCAACATATTCTCCCATTCCGCAACAAATGTATTATCTTTGACCTCAGATTTCAGTAATACCTCTCCTAGATTATTTTTTACCTGAATAAATATATCAGGTGATTCGATATCGTAGAATAAGGAATGAAAATCCCAACTTTGATGCCTTTCCAGCTTTAATTTCCCAAACTTGATTTGGAGGGAGGAATGAGGTAAATTGAATCGCAGTCGTTTAACCCGCCCAAAAGAAATCTCCGCATTTTTCAAAGCCAATTGTCGAATCGTGCTGACCGTACCTCGCCAACTACCTATTTGATCTGGATTTTTCAAATAGTCGGTATCGACTACTGTAATTGTTAAGGGATCATTGGTACAGACTTGAAAAAGTGGAGAATAGGTATGGTGCCATTTATTAAAATGAGTATTGCTGGCATATTCTGAGGTATAAATGCGATCTGTTTTGTATTTTGTCTGCAAAGAAACCATCCATTGCATATCTGGCGGCTCTGTTCCTTCCTGCTGAAGGTCAAACATATCCCACTTTTGTCCTCTTTTATCTGTAGACATTGCCTCTATTTCATCCACACTAATTCGTAGATTCAACATCGAAGGCTTGCTCAAATACATCTCATGTTCTCTAATACCCCCAAAATAGCGATACGAAACCACTTTAGTGCTGTCTAAAATATTTATACTATTTTCTTTTACCCAAAAATGCGCTGTAATGGTATCTTTCCTAGAATTTGTTTTAATGGCATAATAGGGTAAGAATGTCTTTAGAGCGTAATATCTTTTTGGGGGGATTTCAAAAGTTAATCCAGTATCCCCATCATGAATTTTCTTGGTAGGGTCTTTTGTTTCATCAAATACAGGCAAGTATTTGGTGATGGTAAAAGATTTCGTTAAGATAAGATTACCTTTGCGGTCACTATAAACCCCATTAGGATTCGTAGCCTTAACTCTTTGTCCTCTAGGATCTACGAAATAAACAAATAATTCGTAACTTTTGCCCAGCATATTGGTATACCCGTTAAGATAGTCAAGGTCAAAGTCAAAACTGATGCCTTCTATTCCATTGCTTTGATCCAAAGCATTGGCTCTAACCCCTTCTAATCGAATATTGGGTAAAACGACCTCTTGAAAGTCATCATCTGTATTGCCATTAAACCAGTTTTGAGCAATTACATCTGTAATTTCAAGGAATGTAAGTATCTTTATGCTGATTAAGAAATATGCGAGCTTCTGCATCGTTGTTATTTTAAATCAAAAAATGCTCACGCTTGGTACAATGTAAACATGGTATAGTTACATTGCACCTAATCATATTAAATATAATTATGCGCCGACAAGTCCTCCTTACTAAACTTATGCTTTTGTGCTTTTGGCTGAACTTTGAATCCGTCAAAGCACAGCAAACACCTGTATATTGGGATTCCGAAGCTACTTTTCGCAATGCTCAGATGCATTATGAGCAAGAGAATTATGCTACTGCAATGGAGCAATTTACGGAATATTTAGATAAAACCGAGCAAAAAGCGACAACGGAAGTAGAAATAAAAAGAACACAGTCTTTATATTATCAAGCGTTGAGTGCCCGTGAGCTCGATCATCCAGATGCGGAATACCTATTAAGTCAGTTTGTCAAAAATCAACAAGGGCAATTGGCCAATGAAGCCAATTTTCATCTTGGACAACTGTATTTTGAAAGAAAGTACTATCGAGATGTTATTCAATGCTTTCGGGAAGTTGAGACGGTCGAACTAGATAATGCGTTACTACCTGAATTTTATTTTCAGTTTGCCTATAGTTATTTTGCGACCAAAAATTTCAAAAATGCACGCCTTTTATTCAACCGAATCATCAATGTTCGGAACGAATATTTTCATGATGCCAACTACTATTATGGCATTATTGCATTTTTCAACAAGGATTTTGATACGGCACTAAGGAGTTTTCAGAGAATCGAAAAAAATAAACGTTATTCGGGGGCTATTCCTTATTATATATCACTTATATACTATTTCAGAGCGCAATATGATCAATTGTTAACTTATGCCGCACCTAGGGCTAATAAGGCCAACAATAAGTATCGAATAGAAATGAATCAATTGGTTGGCCAAACCTATTTTAATCAAAAGCAATTTAGGGAGGCATTGCCGTTTTTAGAATATTATGTCAACCAAAGTAAAAAGATAAGCAAAGAAGATGCCTATCAGTTAGCTTTTACGCAATATAAGGTCGGAAGATACCAAGAAGCCATAAAAAATTTCCAAGAGTTAAATGCTTTAAAAGAATTAATGGGACAAAATGCCATCTACCACATGGCAGACTGTTACCTGCGAGTTGGACAGAAAGCCCAAGCACGTAATGCTTTTGCAGAGGCTGGACGAATGAATTATGATAGAGAAATCCAAGAAGTTTCGGCTTTTAATCATGCGAAATTGTCCTATGAGCTTGGTTATACTGATCAAGCTATTAATGCCTTACAAAATTTTATTACTTATTACCCATTTTCTTCTTTTACAAATGAAGCTAAAACGCATTTGACACAAATATTTGAGACTTCCAAAAATTATAGAGAAGCTTTAGATATACTAGGAACCATGCAGGAAAAATCGCCGCAAATGTTGAAAACCCTACAAAAAGTGGCTTATTTGAGAGGCGTGGAATTGTTTAAAAACATGGATTACCAGGCAGCGATAGCCCATTTTGACCAAAGTTTGCAGAATGCCACAGATAAGGATATTGAAGCACTTTGTCATTTTTGGAAAGCGGATATTTTATTTAAACGAATGAATTTTAAAGGCGCAATCGGTGGCATGGCTGCTTTTCTAAAAGCGTCCAATAATAGATACATATCTGAAAAAGCCAATCCTGCAACAGCTTATTATACGATTGGTTATTCTTTTTATGAAATGCAGCAATATCAAAATGCCTTAGAAGCTTTTGATAAATCTGTAGAATCCAATCAGCAAATTGCTGGGCGAACTTCTAGTAAATCTATCGTTCGACAATTGTATCCTGACGCTTTATTAAGAAGTGGGGATTGTAATTTCTTAATGCGTTATTATGCTCCTGCGAAGAATCGCTATCAACAAGTGATTCAGGCTAGAATGGAGGGAACAGATTATGCCTTATATCAAAATGGTATTTTATCTGGTTTAACCAATCGCCAGAACGATAAAATCATCAATTTCCGAGAATTATTAGAAAAATATCCCAATTCCCTTTATGCAGATGATGCCATGTATCAAGTTGCCTTGACTCAAACTGAAAAGCAAAATTACAAAGCGGCAGTTTCGGCACATGAACAATTACAAAGAAAATATCCACAAAGTCCTTATATCGCACAATCATTACTCGATCAAGCCTTGATCTTTTTCAATATAAAGAAATATGCTAAGGCTTTGGAGAAATATGAATTGGTCTTGAAACGCTATCCGCAAACCAAGTATTCTAATGATGCTTTGGCAGGATCTAAGGATGTTTTTATAACAAAAGGTGATGCCAAGGGCTATGGTAAATATGTCCGTCGTTTCCCGAATGTTCAATTTACCCCATCCGAAGAAGATTCCCTCACCTTCGAGATTGCAGAAAACTTCTACAATAGCAATAATTGTGATCGAGCTGTTCAGGAATTGAATCGCTATATCAAACGCTTTCCAAAAGGAGCCTATATCTTGTATGCCCACCATTATAGAGGGACTTGTCTCTATGCAAAAGAACAATTTGCGGATGCAGGGCAAGATTTCAACTTCATTATAGATCGTTATCCCAATACTTTTTATGAAGAAGCATTGGATAAAGGAGCCAGAATTTCTTTTTATATCGAAAAGGATTATGAAACCGCTTTTCAACGATATAAAAAACTAGCTGAAATTACCTCTAATAAAGAATTGGTCTTGGAATCCCTACGTGGTTTACTCAAATCCTCCTATTATACCAAAAGAGGGATTGAGTTGACCCAAGCAAGTAAAAATCTACTTGCCCAAGCCAATGCGAATGAGCAAGACCAAATTGATGCCCGTTTTTATAATGGCTTATTGGCTTATGAAATCAATAATGAAGCATTAGCAATGACGGAAATGCAAGAGGTGATGCAATTAACCGATAATGAGCAAGGCGCAGAAGCTCGATACATCGTTGCCGAAATTCACTTTAATCGAGGGGAACTTGTGGCTTGTGAAACCGCTTGTAAGCGAACCGCCACAGAGACTTCTGGAGCCGAATCTTGGGTCGCAAAGAGTTTCTTATTGCTTACGGAAGTTTATATCCTTAGAGATGAGCTTTTCCAAGCTAAAGCCACGCTTAAAAGTATTATTGAAAACTATGAGCCAGATGATGAAATCAAACAAGCGGCACGTTCTAGGTTGACCCAAGTGCAAGCAATGGAAGAGGCACGTTCTAAGCTAGAAGCAGAAAAAGATACAAATATTATCGAGTTGGAAATGAAAAATGATGATTATTAGGCTTTAATAGCTCTTATTTATCATTAACAAAATTCATCATTCTCAAAAGCTGATCATAAAAATCTCATGAAAAATATATTATCCATTATATCCCTGAGTCTACTCATCTATTTTATTGGTAGCCATCAGTTACTACAAGCACAACCAGATCCTAAAAAGCAAGCACCAGAAATAGAAACGGAGGATATTAATGTTATTAAAGAATATGCGCCTGTTTTGCAAGATGCAGTAAGAATTGATTTCTTACCTGATGCAGGTATTTATGGTGATGGAAACAATGGGAATACTGGCGGTCGAACTGGTGGCAGAACAGGTACTACTGGGGGTACAACAGGAAGACCATTGTTCAATAATTACCAAGTACCCAATCGTTTTCTAACCATGAAATACGAGCCGACAAAGCTTCGTCCTTTGGCTTGGCGACCTACTCGCAATCAATTATTAAAAGGAGAGAATGATTACCATTTTTGGTTAAAAGGAGGCTATGGAAATTTAAGTACCCCTTGTGTAGAAGTAGCCGCTACGACAGGTAAAATGGATTGGGGGTATGCAGGCATTCGAGCGAGTCATATTGGCTCACAAGGGAATATAGAGTTTCAGGATTATATGAATAGTGGGGGAGAGGTGTTTGGTAAATATCACCTCCCATTTGCCGCAATTGGTTTTAAAGGAAGCTATGATCGAAATGTTTATCATTATTATGGTTACAATCACGCTGATACGAGTCTCAATTTTACAAGCGAGGATTTGCGACAGCGTTATCAAAATATCGGACTTCAAGCAAGTGCAGCAAGTAATTCGGAAAACAATATGGAAATGGACTATGATGCGACCATTTCCTACAATAATTACAGCAATTTATTCCAAGAACGAGAGCATAATATTGGGATAGATGGGACAGTTGAAAAAACAATTTCTGATTTAATCGCTGTTGGTGGTGATGTGGACTTATTTTTTACCAATTATAAGGATACAGAGGCTAAAGATAACCGCATTGCTTGGGGACTTACGCCAAAGGTTATTTTTAAAGGGCTTTTTGGACGAGTAGATGTAGGGGCTTCTGTTTGGATGGACGGTAAAGATTTCATCCCTTATCCTTACCTCAATGCGGAAATCAAAGCGGTTGAGAACTATGCCTATATTTATGGGCGTTGGGATAAAAGCGTCCTTGCCAATAATTTGATGACACTTACTACAGAGAATCCTTTTTTAGGTAAGGATTTACAATACCTCAATACGGTTCAAGAGCGGAGGCAAGGAGGGGTAAAAGGGAATATTACTACTTTTTTAGCCTATGATGCTCAATTTGGACAAATTTTGACCAAAAACCAGCCTTTATTTGTTAATAGAGCAACGACAACTAAAGATATGGAAGTGGTTTATGATTCTTTGATGACCACTTTTTCAGGACAAATAGAGTTAAAGGCTAAGATTTTGAAAATTGCGGAGGTGTATTTGCGAACGAGGTATAGTAAATACAACACATCTACTGAGTTGGCAGCTTGGCATTTGCCTCCATTAAACATTCATCTTGGTGGGCATTATTATCCTATAGAAAATTTGGATATTGCAGCAGAATTATTTGTTTTCAATAATGCGCCTGTAAACGATCCTAATGGTGTGGTAGATCAGGCTGTCGGTACTTATGATTTCAATCTAGCGGCTAATTACCAAATTGTAGATAATGTAGGGGTTTTCTTCAATGCCAATAATTTATTTTCAAGAAAATACAATCG
>JAHDFT010000088.1:5287-14130 GCA_020628015.1 Bacteroidota bacterium | reverse complement strand
TTTTTTTCCTACATTTGTTATTCTATTGTTAACTCTAGCATCACCAATTATCTATTTATGCCAATAACCATTTACAAATCTTCTGCGGGTTCTGGTAAGACCTATACATTGGTCAAGGAATACCTGACCCTCTTGCTCAAACGACCAAGTGAGTTTCGGAATATCCTTGCCATCACCTTTACCAATAAGGCAACAGGAGAAATGAAAGAGCGAATCATCAAAGAATTGGCAGCTCTTTCGAGAGAGGAGAATCCGCAATTAGCGGAGCAGATTTTAGAAGCCTTTCTAGCAGAAAAGGAATGGGTCAATGAGGAGGTTAAAGAACGAGAAAAGGAACGGATTAGAAATAATTCACGCTATGCACTCCACAATATACTCCACAACTATTCGGATTTTAGTGTGAGTACAATTGACAGTTTTTTTCAGAAGGTGATGCGCTTTTTTATTCAGGAATTGAAGGCGAAGCGGGTAAAGATTCCTATGCGTTATGAGGTGGAAATGGATACGGGTTTTGTACTAGAGCAAATTACCAGTCAATTGATGCTCGAAATTGGAGAGCAAGAACGCAAAGCCCTGACCAATTGGATGGAATCCTTTACCTATGCTCAAATGGAGGAAGATAAAGGCTGGAGGATTGAGCAAGGCATTCGAGACTTAGGACAAGAGATTTTTAAGGAAAAATATTATGAAATCAGTAAGGAGAGTGGGGGAGAACCTGAGTTGGAGCAGCTCAAAGGCATTATTCAAGAGTTGTGGAAGATTCGGCGAATGTTTGAAGGTAAAATGCAGGAATATGGAGCAGAAGCCCTAGAAATGATGCAGGCTTTCGGGGTGGAGATTGGGGATTTTCGTCGGGGAACAGCCGTTTATTTTCAGCAAATCCAGAAGGGAAAATATGAATTGAAGAAGACTTTGGAAAAAATTGTTGCTGGTGATGAGACCTTGTGGTATGCTAAAAAAGCAGCCAAGAAAGAGAAAATCATACAAGCTTTAAATAGTGGTTTACATGATATTTTCGTAGAGTCGGTACGCTATAAAAATGACTACTATCCTTTGTATATTGCGGCTATTGAGGTATTGAAAAATATTTATACCTATGGAATTTTAGCCAGACTTAAAGACAAACTCAAAGATTATCGAACAGAAAATAATTTGATGTTGATTTCGGATACGAATAATATCCTCAACGAAATTGTTTCTAAAGAAGACATGCCTTTCATTTTTGAGAAAGTGGGGACGGTTTTTCGCCATATTTTGATTGATGAATTTCAGGATACCTCTAATTTCCAATGGCGAAATTTACTCCCTTTGATTATCAACTCACTAGGAGAAGATTTTGCGGTTTTGGTTGTAGGAGATGTCAAGCAGAGTATTTACCGATGGCGTGGTGGAAATATGAATTTATTATTGGATGGCGTAAAGGAGGAATTGGCAAATTTGACCGATCATTTCAAAGAAGCTGATCTTAAAAATAACTGGCGGAGTCGGGAGTTTATCGTCCGTTTCAATAATTCCTTTTTCCAAACAGCAGCAGCCATTTTGATACGTGAATTTACCGATTTTATGCCCCAAGATTTGATTAGAAAAGCCTATCAGACAGTCAAACAAGAGGTGCAGCATGAAGGAGGAGGACATGTACAAGTGCGTTTTCTGAATAAAGATGACTGGCATAATTTAGCACTAGAACAATTATTAACCCTAATTCGAGAGCTACAGGAAGAAGGTTTTCACCTCAAAGATATGGCCATCTTGACCCGTAGAAATACAGAAGGGAGTGAAATTGCTATGTTTCTAGCAGAACACAATATCAAGGTCGTTTCTTCAGATTCCCTTTTGCTGAAAAATTCGCTCAAGGTGCTATTGCTCCTACAAATTTTGAAATACCTTGCCGATAAACGAGATAAAATCGCCAAAACAGCCATATTGGTACAATATCTTGCCTTATATCCAGAAATCGCAGTAGAAAAATTGGGACGAGAACCAGAAGTACATGAAGTTTTTGCCGATCACCTCATTGATCTCGAAGAACAAGAAAATAATCTTTTCAATCAAATACTACCCAAAGCATTTGTAGACCATATGGATAGCCTATCCAAAAAGCCACTTTATGAAATGGTAGAATTATTGGTCTTGTATCTGAATTTGAAGGAAGAAGCGGATGCTTATGTACAACGTTTCCAAGACCTGATACTAGAACACAGCATTGCTAAAAGTACAGATGTACGGAATTTCTTAGCTTGGTGGGAGGAAAATCAAGATAGTGATAAGACTTCTATTATTGTACCTAAAGGAGAAGAAGCCATCACCATTATGACTGTCCACAAAGCCAAAGGACTAGAATTTGAGATTGTTTTGATGCCTTTTTGTGAATGGAATTTTGTACCCAAATCGGGTAGTATTTTATGGAGTGCCTCTACTATGGCTCCTTTCGATGAGCTAGGGGCAGTACCATTAAGAGTTAGTAAAAATTTAGGGGAGTCGATTTTTGGTCCCACTTATTTTTATGAGTATTTACAATCTTTTGTAGACAATCTCAACTTACTTTATGTGGCTTTTACTAGACCTACAGAAAGACTCTATATTTTTACCCCAGAAATTCCCAAAAAAGCTAGTCCTAGTATGGTGGCTTCTGATAAGGTCTGTAAACTCCTTTATGCAACGCTAACCAATGCCGAGTTTGAGTTTTACGACTCTTGGCAGGGGGAAGAAAATCAATTTGTACTAGGTGCAAATGAACCTAAGACAACAGAAGTAGTGGAGGAAACTAAGGATGTAGATTCGCTTCATGTTTATCTTTGCGAAGATTACCAAGATCGGATCAGCATTCGTTCTGATGCTCGAAAATATATTGAGGTCTATGATAAAAAACAACCCGAAGCACGTCGTTTGGGAATTCAGGTTCATGCGGTATTGGAGAAGTTGCGTCATCCACAGGAATTAGAATCAGTAATCCGAAAATTGCAAAGTAGTGGGATTATTTTCCGACAGGAGGAAGCGGAAATTAAAAAGCGAATTGAAAAGATTTTTGAGCTGTCCTTAGTACAACATTGGTTTAGTGATCATTGGGATGCGGTGATCACCGAACAAGCCATCCTAATGGACACCGAGCAAAAAATCCCTGATCGGGTTATGATTAAAGGCAATGAAGCAACGGTTCTAGATTTTAAAACAGGCCAAGCACAAAAAAAATATACCAAGCAATTAAAGGATTATGCAGGTGCTTTGGTGAGAATGGGTTATACAGTCAAAGACATGTATTTATTGTATGTACGAGAGGAGGCAGAGATAGAACGGGTTGTTTAAAGGTGAGTACTACGCAATATACTCCCCATAAACACCTCTCAATACATCCGAAATTTCGCCTAGTGTAGCTTTCGCTTCAACCGCCTTAATAACCGCAGGCATTAGATTTTCGGTTCCAGTAGCTCGTCTCCTAACTTCTGCTAATGTAGCAGCAACAACAGCATCATCTCGATTGGCTTTTAATTGTGCTAATTTTTGGATTTGTATGTTCCGAATGCTATCATCCACCCTAAAGATTTTGGTAGATAATGGCTCTTCGACAGTAAATTGATTTTGTCCAACGATAATTTTTTCTTGACCTTCTACTTTTTGCTGAAATTCATAAGCTGCTCTTGCGATTTCTTCTTGGATATAACCCGCCTCAACCGCTTTGACTGCGCCACCCATTGCATCTATACGATCTATATATTTTTGTGCGGCAACTTCAATTTGATCGGTTAATGATTCGATAAAGTAGGAACCTGCGAAGGGGTCTACTGTATCTGCCACACCACTCTCATGAGCGATGATTTGTTGGGTTCTTAGGGCAATTCTAGCCGCTTCTTCTGTAGGTAGCGAAAGGGCTTCGTCATAACCATTCGTATGTAAAGACTGCGTGCCACCTAAAACCGCCGCCAAAGCCTGTAAGGTCACTCGGCTAATATTATTTTTTGGTTGTTGAGCAGTAAGTGTAGAACCTCCTGTTTGTGTATGGAAGCGCAATTTCATCGCTTTGGGATTGGTGGCTCCTAGGGATTGGGTAATTTTTGCCCACATTCTTCTTGCTGCTCTAAATTTGGCGATTTCCTCAAAGAAGTGATTGTGTGCATTGAAGAAGAAGGATAAACGTCGAGCAAAAACATTAATATCCAATCCTTTATCAATCGCTGCTTGTAGATAGGCTTTTCCATTGGCGAGGGTAAAAGCGAGTTCCTGAGCAGCGGTTGAGCCTGCCTCTCTGATGTGATAACCAGAAATGGAAATGGTATTCCACTTGGGCAATTCTTGGCTACAATATTCAAAGATGTCGGTAATGATTCGCATAGAGGGTTTAGGAGGATAGATATAAGTGCCTCTTGCAGCGTATTCTTTAAGGATGTCGTTTTGAATGGTGCCTGCGATTTTGGAAAGGTCAGCACCTTGTCTTTTAGCTAGAGCAATATAGAAAGATAATAGAATGAAAGCGGTCGCATTGATGGTCATTGAAGTACTGACCTTTTCCAATTGAATGCCTTTAAAAAGGGCTTCCATATCTTCTATAGAATCAATCGCTACTCCTACTTTCCCGACTTCTCCTTCAGACATTTCGTGATCGGAATCGTAGCCGATTTGTGTGGGTAAATCAAAGGCAACGGATAAACCTGTAGTGCCTTGTGATAACAGATAATGATAGCGTTTATTGGATTCCTCAGCCGTTGAAAAACCAGCATACTGGCGCATGGTCCATAAGCGGGTGCGGTACATGCCAGCGTGAACGCCTCTGGTGAATGGAAATTCCCCTGGTTGCTCTACTGCTTGTCCTTCAGCATAATTGGGGATAATAGGAATGCCTGAATCGGTTGAGAAATCGTCTTTTCGCTCTTTCATTGTTTTATTTTAGATAGGTTCTTGCTTCTGTTTTTAATATTTCCAAAGCTCTTTCGGTAGGAAGTTCTATTTCAGCAGAGATAAAATATTCTAATAAGGCTCTACATAATACATTACCACTATCCTCCTCCGACAATTGTCCAGCTAGACCATTAACTGTACTAATCATTTCTTCTACTACAGATTTGATGACAGTCCAGAGTTCATTAGAGACATAGAGTTGTTGAGTGAGGTTGTGGTCAAATTCTTGTCGAATATTAGCAATTAAAAGCATTTGCATATCTGTAACACTCAAATTGGCTTGGCTATTTCGAGCCACCAAGCTATTGGGGCTGATGCGTTCGAGGAGTAAGGTTAAGCGTTCATAAGCCTGCAAACGTAGGGGGAGTGATTCCCCTTGATTTTTGAGGGCAACTTCTAGGCCTTTGAGCTTTAACTGGCTCTCCAAAGCACTAGATAGTACTAGATAAGCGGTGACAAGGACTACAAGAGATGGTAATAGGTATTTGAATACCTCTATAAGTAGCTCTGGCATATATTGGAAAATTTTGATTGATGGTTGATGTAGGGAACAGTCAAAAAATAGTACAATTATTTTTTACTTGTTCCTAGGAGCGTGGAGTATCTGATAAATAACGTATCTATACGCAAAAAGGTGTTACCTTGCTTCAAAGATAACACCTTTTTTACTGTTCCTTATCCCTAGTAGGGATTTGAATCATTTATTCTTCCACTTTTTCTTCTTCCACAGGAGCTGCAACAGCTTCTTCTTTTTTCTTAGCAGCAGTAGAAATTGTTTTTAATTTATTTCGCAAATCTTGAATTTCTTTGCGAATTTTTTCAATTTTTGATTCTACTTCTTTTTTCAATGGATTATCTCCTCTAGATTTAGCGAAGAAGCCCAAATTATTTTCATACTGATTCAATTCTTGACGAAGTTTATCAATACGAGTATTAATGTTTTGGCGTTCTCTTCTAATTTTACCTTCTGCATCTGCTGAAGCCATTAGATTATCCAAACGAGATTTGTATTGCATGGTTACACGCTCTTCCCGATCCATTTTGAGTTTGTCGTACTTAGCATCAATGGCTTTGTAATAAGCATTGTAAATACGATCTTTTTCTTTCAATGGTACGTGTCCGATAGCATCCCATTCACTAGCAAAAGCACGAAGCATTTGAACATCTTTCCCCCCTTCACCAGACAATTCTGTTGCGTTGATTTTTGCAATCAATGCCTCTTTTAACTCTAGGTTTTTATCTTGTTGCTCATCCAATTGACCAAAAAAACCTTTCTTTGATTGGAAGAAAGCATCACAAGCAGAACGGAAACGATTCCACAATTCATTTTCTACATTTCTTTGAGCAGAACCAACCCCTTTCCATTCTTTTTGCAGTCGGATAAAGAACTCGGTTGTAGATTTCCAATCTGTGTTATCTTGCATTTGTTCTGCCTTTTCACACAATTCGATTTTCTTCAAACGATTTTGTTCTCTATTGGCATCTAAGTTCTCGTAAAAGTGTTTTTTACTAGCAAAAAAACCATCACAAGTAGACCTAAATTCTTGCCAGATTTCTTCATTGCGTTCAGAAAAACCAATCTTTTTCCAATCTGCTTGAAGCGCAATCACTTTACTAGTATTTTCTTGCCAGCTTTTATGAGATTTTAATTCCTCAATATTGATTGCTTTTACCTGATCCAGTAATCCTTGTTTGGCTTCAAGATTTTGTTTTGCAGAGGCACGACGTTCATCGTAATAAGACTGAATACGTCCATAAATTTGATCCGCAAGCGTTTTAAATTGCTCGAAAATTTCGTCTTTCTTATCCCAAGGAACTTGACCTGCTGCATTCCAGTCTGACTGGTGTTTACGCATACTAGCAGCCACTTTATCAATCGCTTCTTCCCCTATCAACGCTTCCATTTCTTTGAGGATTTTGCGTTTGGCTTCCAAGTTTCTATTTTGGTCTAAATCTCTCAACTCTAGGTTGATCTTTCTATTGTGGAAAAATACGTCTAATTGATGACTGAAGTCTAGCTGTACATCTTTAGCACTCGGCATTTCTTCAGGATCAATTTTACCATTAGCTTTCCATTTATTTTGTAAATCTCTTATTTTTTGTAAAGCTTCTCCATTTGTTTCACCAGAGCTGACAACCACTTTCAATTCTTCTAATAATCCTTTCTGTACTTCCAGTTTTTGGATATTAGCTTCCTTTCTTTGTCTTTCCCTTTCTGCTCTTTGTGCAGCGGCTGCTTCCCGTTCTAGTTTGAAAGCTTCTTTTTTCTCATTATAAATGACAAATAAGGCTTCTAATTTTTCTTCTAGTGGATCTACAGGAGCTTCAAATGCATCAGGATCACCTCCTTCGTCTATAAAAGCTTCTCGGAGTTCGTCATTTTTGTCCTCTAGTTTCTTGCGAAATTCACTACGTAAAACACCTACTCGATTTCTAATCTCTCTAAAGTCATCCTGTTTTAGTAGTTCTTCAAATCTATCGATTACACTTTGCATACGTAAAGTAAATTTATTTGATGATGTTCGTAACGTGTCTTTGATTATTGGTATTTTGATGTAGTCAAAAATGAGTATGGATAGTGGTAAAGTAATAATTTTTTACTTTATTTTCCACTATTATTTAGTTCAAGACATCAACTTGTCTATCCATTTTTTGTCTGCCAAAATATCAAAAATTCCTAATCGGCCTCAAAAGTAATAAAATATTGAAAAACAGTAGTAAAAAATGAAGGCTAATGTAACTGTTTTCAACTTTCTTAGTCATAAGAATGTTTTTACGTAAATTATTAGCTTGACTACACTTCTACTTGATTTTTAGGTTCTGCTTACCTTTGATGCAATTTCTCCTAGTTATTTGCTATTAGTAATGGTAAAATAATAATCACTCATTTTTTAATGTTTATTTTAGACAGAGGCTTTAGATAAAAGCCTCACTTGACATAGTTTTCATTATCTATTGTATTTTTATGTCTATACTAAGTCTAAAATCTATATTTAAAGAATGTGAATGATTTTTTTTGACTGTTACTGAGTAAATAAGGAGACAATAAATGGACGATTTATTAGTTATGGTATTATTTATAACAAAATGCCAATAAACCAATATAAAGCCATATTGTGTAATATTGGGGTAACATTTTGTAGTAAATAAGCATCCATAAGTAATGGAAGTTTATTTTTGCTGGCCTTTAGCAACAGTAAAAAAATATCTTCCTTATTTTGATTGATAAATTTACCCCTATACTTCGTTAAAAAGCCTTGCCAATGCCCTGCATTGCCTACGTTTTTTGCCTCGTCTAAGGATAAATTTTCCTAATCAAAATTGGGAATTTATTTTTCACTTATTACTTAATTCTTCACTTTTACGTTCTGTATATTTTCTTAGATTGCTACTCCAAATAAAGCAGAGCGTTATACATGTACAACATTACCCAAACTATAGCTACTTAGTGAGCATTATAAAAGCAACTAATTGTTGCTAGATTTACGCTATTTAATTAGAGTGCAGAAAATAAATTAAGCATATATGAAGTTATTAAAAATCCCAATTTTGTTCTTAGTGACGCTTTTTTTACTAGTGGGTCATCTTGCTAATGCCCAAGATAGTAAAATGATAAAGGCGAATAAATTATTTGAGCAGGGAGCTTATCCAGAAGCTACCCAACTTTTTAAGGATGTCATAGAACGAACAAACAACCCTTATGCCAAAATTCGCTTGGCAGATTGTTATCGTCTCATGAAACAACCAATCATCTCTGAATATTGGTATGAGCAGGTGATTGGTATACCAGAAAGCAAGCCTATACATCAATTTTATTATGGTATGGCTTTGAAAGCTAATGGAAAATATGAAGATGCACAGAAAGTATTTCAAGAATATGCTCAGTTGGTACCTTCTGATTCCAGAGGTTTGATGCAGGTTGAAGCTTGTAAAAGGGCTTATGAATTTCAGAC
>JAHDFT010000088.1:0-5187 GCA_020628015.1 Bacteroidota bacterium | reverse complement strand
AAAACGATGTATTTTACAGGTAATAATGCCAAAAAATACAATAGCAAAACAGGAGGAACCGTAAATCTTCAAATTTTTACCGCTACTTTGGCTGATAATCAATGGGGAAATATACAAGCCTTTCAGTACAATAGTGATGATTATTCTGTAGGACATCCTGCTTTAAGTCCAGATGGCAATACCTTATATTTTGTCTCTGATATGCCTGGAGGAAAAGGAGGAACTGATTTGTATAAATGCAGTAAGCAAGGTAGTGGATGGGGTAAACCTGAAAATCTTGGTGGTATCATTAACACAGAGGGCGATGAGATGTTCCCATTTATGAGTAATGATGGCACGCTTTATTTTTCTTCAGAAGGATTACCAGGGCTAGGAGGTTTAGATGTATTTTCTACCAAAGCTAGAGGCAATGGTTGGGCAGAGCCAAAAAATCTATTCTTTCCAATTAATACGAATGGAGATGATTTTGCCTTTATCATTGACCCTAGCAATACTTATGGTTATTTTTCTTCTAATAGAGCAGGTGGAAAGGGAGATGATGATATTTATAGCTTCAATGTGATGGAGCAAAAACCAGTAGTGGTAACACCTCCACCACCACCTCCGCCGACGGTAAAAACGCCACCTCCACCTCCTCCTCCGCCGCCAGTAAAGACACCTGCACCAGTTGTTGTGCAACCTCCACCGCCACCAGTAGTAAAAGCACCTGCACCACCACCTCCACCGCCGCCAGTTGTAGAGGCTCCTAAGCCGATTTACTGTACGGTTATGGGGTATGTTTATGAGAAGGAATCTAAGCGTCCAGTATCTGGTGCAACGATGAGCTTGATTGACAAACGTACCAGTAGAGGGCAGACTTTGACTTCTGCTAATAATGGTTACTATTCTTTTGAAATAGAACCTGGAAAGAGTTATTCTTTAACAATTTCTAAACAGTTTTATTTAACAGAGGTCATTAGTGTTTCTACAGTAGGTAGAGATTGTTCGGTGACAGGACAGGGAGCAATTGAAAGGGATTTTAATATCTCAAAAATTCCTGATGTTGATCCGAATACAGGAACGCTTAAAAAACCAATTACGATCATATCAGGAGGGGAAAGCTCACATCCTAATCTGCCACTACCAGAATTGAGACATATTTACTACGATTATGACTCACATGTCATTCGTCCAGATGCTCAGGTAGAACTGGATAAGGTGGTTAGTTTTATGTTGTCCAATCCAAATTTGATTATTGAGTTGAATTCTCATACGGATTCTCGTGGTTCGGATTCTTATAATCAAGAACTTTCACAAAAAAGAGCACAAGCAGCCATTGATTATATGGTCGCTAGAGGGGTTTCTCGTCAAAATATCTCTGGTAGTGGATATGGGGAGAGCCGTTTAGTGAATCGTTGTGCAAATGGGGTGAAGTGTTCAGATGCGGAACATGAACAAAATAGACGTACAGAATTTGTGATTACTGGATTCTTGATGCGTTAGAATAGGACTAGGAAGCAATATATTTAAAGCACAAAAGCTCGCAGATAATCTATCTGCGAGCTTTTGTATTTTTTAGAATTTCTTTTTTGAAAAAAACTAGCTTTTATTTTCCTCCTCTTTATTGTCTAGCTCCGAAGGCTTGTCAACATCTTTTTCCTTCTCTATATTTGTTTCGTCTATTTCTGCTACTTTGGGTTCTGCTTTCGGTGGAGGTTTTTCTTCTTTAATTTTAGGTGATTCTCTTCTTCTTAATGGTGTAACCCCTCCTGATACAATAAACTTCATCGCTTCTGTCGCACTTATATCTAATACAATAATGCTGTCTATAGGAACAATGTATAAATTACCCGAAAAATTATAGGAATGTGGGAAATACACAGCGACATCTGTACTAGCGTTCAGTTGTCCAGCATCTTCTTGGGTAATAAAGCCCATCTTTTTGATACTTGGATTTTCATTTAAGACAACTAGTACAGGTTGTTCAAATTTTCTTTTTTCTGATACGAAGGCAGAAAATAGGTCTCTAATTGCCGTATAGATGATTTTGGCAAGCGGTACACGAGTCATAACCCTTTCTAAATGCTCAAAAAATGGCTTGAGTATAAGGGTCTGGCTAAGATAACCTGTTACTGTGATAATAACGACTATGACGATGATATCCCTTCCTGGAAAATCGAAGTATTCATCTAGTGGGATTAATTCGTCTAGGAAGGCAATAAGAAAAGATACAAGTGCA
Source organism: Bacteroidota bacterium (assembly GCA_020628015.1). Classification (GTDB taxonomy): domain Bacteria; phylum Bacteroidota; class Bacteroidia; order Chitinophagales; family UBA2359; genus JAHDFT01. The sequence goes on along the minus strand of JAHDFT010000088.1, from coordinate 2,969 downwards.
AATAGGATATAAAAAGTCAATACTAATGGTGCGAGTATAAAAATACCTTGAAAAAAGTATCGAAATACCAATTTGCCTTTTTCTTGCCACTCTTCTTTTAACCTTTCAGAATCTGTAGGTTTTTTAGCAGGTAGATTCATGGTTGATATATGAACTATACAAATAATGAAGTACAAACAAAGAATTGTGGGTGAAAACTTTACCTTTGTTGTAGCATTACTGATTATAGGATTAATAGAATGTATTTCCAATGATGGATAACTGTCAAAAAAGGACATGGTGCTTTGGCTTGATTCACTTGAGCTTACTATTCTGGTGTTGTTTACCAATGTTTTGTCAAGCACAAGAAAATCGATTAGACTCTAATTGGACGAGTCAACAGCTTGATGGTAACTTGGCGATAGAGTTGGCTTGGAAACGGGGTGCTATTTTCAAACATACTACTGATTTTTTACCAGAGATTACCATGCCATCTCATCTTTTTCAGATGAATTTGATAAAAAAAACAGCAGGAGAAAAGCAATGGCACGCTTATTATGCTTATCCTGAACTGGGACTTAGTTTGGTCTATGCCCATTATGGAGATAAAGCGATTTTTGGTCGAGGATATGGATTATTACCCTCCTTGCGTTTGCTTACTCGTACTCGCCATATACATATACACTATCATTTAGGCATTGGTTTAGCTTATATTTCTAAACCATTCGATTCTTTTAATAACCCAACTAATAATGTAATTGGTTCACATTGGAATAATATTACTATGTTAATGCTGGGGCTAGAATATGCGATCAATACTAAATGGAGTTGCCTAGCTACCTTTAGTTTTACGCATTTTTCTAATGGAAAGATTCAATTGCCCAATTTGGGAATTAATATTCCAACTTTGGGGGCGAATTTACGCTATAATTTGACAAAAAAGACTAAAATAGAGGGGATTTTAAAGGAAAGTCTTCCAAAATGGGAACGCAAAGCAGTAGGCTTAGGTTTTAGATTGAGTTATGCATTTTTGGAGGATGGCAAACCAGGAGGTCCCCTGTTTCCTATGTATGGAGGGAATTTGTATTTGACCAAAAGGGCAAATAGATTTGGGCAGTGGCATCTGGGTTTAGAGGGGAATTATTATACCTTTATTCATCATTTTATCCTGAATCAAGCAGCCAATGAGGGGCGTTTAATTGGTGCCTTGAAACTGGCTCCTTATATGGCTTATGAGTTTTTATTTGGACGGATTGGAGGTTTATTGGGATTAGGTGTTTATGCTTATAATCCTTTTTTACCTAAAGCTCCTTTTTTCTTTAAGGTAGGTATGCAATCTTATTTAAAGCCTACTTATGAAAGATTGGGAAAGAATCTTTTTGTAGGGGTGTATTTGAAAGCTCATTATTTTAAAGCAGATTATGTGGAATTGGGTTTGGGATGGCTTTTTTAAGTCAAAAAAGTTATTGATTAGGAATTATTTATCATCAATAAAGTCTATTTATGCGAGATGATTTATTGAAAGGGGATAAGGGTGGACTTTCCCCAAAGGAAAAAGATAATGAACGAGTGCTGCGTCCAAGGTCATTGACCGATTTTACTGGGCAGCCGCACATCATTGAGAATTTAGATATTTTCATCAGGGCAACCAAGCAAAGGGAGGAGGCTTTGGATCATGTTTTATTACATGGCCCTCCTGGATTGGGTAAAACGACCTTATCTTATATTATTGGGCATGAATTGGGGGTGAATGTGAAGGTGACTTCTGGGCCTGTTTTGGAAAAACCTGCTGATTTGGCGGGTTTACTGACCAATCTAGGAGAGAAAGATGTGTTGTTTATAGATGAAATCCACCGTTTGAGCATTACGGTAGAAGAATATCTTTATGCGGCAATGGAGGATTTTAAGATTGACATTATGATTGATAGTGGGCCTGCTGCTAGAAGTATACAGTTAACCTTAAATCCCTTTACCCTAATTGGAGCAACTACTCGCTCTGGTTTATTATCTGCACCTATGCGTTCTCGTTTTGGGATTGTTTTTAGAATGGAATATTATAATGCCGAAACGCTTCAAAAGATCATTGTCCGATCAGCAGAAATTCTCAAGACACCGATTACTGAGGATGGAGCCTATGAAATTGCTCGACGGAGTAGGGGAACGCCTCGTATTGCCAATGCTTTATTGAGACGGGTGAGGGATTTTGCTCAAATTAAAGGTAATGGAACGGTTGATGTGGAGATTGCCCGATTTGGCTTGAAGGCTTTAAATGTAGATGAGAATGGTTTGGATGAAATGGATAACCGTATTTTAGCAGCGATTATTGATAAATTTAAAGGTGGACCTGTGGGCATCAACACAATTGCTATGTCAGTAGGGGAGGAGCCAGGTACATTGGAAGAGGTATACGAGCCTTTTCTAGTACAAGAAGGATTTATTAAACGAACGCCTAGAGGAAGAGAGGCAACAGAACAAGCTTATCAACATCTTGGAAAGGTGCCGCCAAGTCGTCCAGGAACGCTTTTTTAAACTTAAAAATCAAGGAAAAGAATAGAAAAAAGCCTTTTTTACATTATTTTTCTTCAAGAATATGGGTGCAATTTTGATCGAAATTGCACCTTTTTTTATGCCTGTAGCATAACTCTGGGATCAGTATGATATATTTGGAGAGAAAGTAGATTTGTATGTAAGTAGTTTATTTGTAGCGTTTTATGAGTTGGTAAGTATTTAAATTCTATTTTTTTAATTTGTATAAACTCCATAGATAGTAATTAGTTTTAAAGTAATTTTCAAGAGACATTTGACCAAAAATGTTCTGTTTTTGCATTCCTTTCTGCTTTATCTTTACAGTATCAAACAATAACTAATTAGATGGTGTGATCTTAACCTTATTAAGACATCCATTATTTTACCCAAAATTCACCCATATTTTTCTTTAAAAAACTGATTATTCGATGGGTGGATATTTAATCCACCCCTACGATGACCCA
>JAHDFT010000087.1:2772-14179 GCA_020628015.1 Bacteroidota bacterium | reverse complement strand
CGGCTGCAATATAATAACAAATACAATAAGAGGCAAATTATTTTTGTGTTATGAAGGAAAAAATAAGACTTATTGTACAAGGGAAGATAAATTTCAACATAACACTTTAGAGCCTTATTAGGTCACATTATCTTATAATTGCTTATCTTTGGACATCAATTCCTATACCTTCAAATTAGACCTTTAGAAAAATGACCTATAAAACACTCTTGGCCATAGCTTTATGGATGTGCCTGATTCAAATTAGCCCTAGTGCCTTTGCAGAATGTAGAGATGAAATTACAACAATAGAACAAACTGTTAGTGTTTGTGAAAATGGGACAAATGCCTTTACTGATTGGCAATTAGAGGTTATCCAAGCCAATGAAGAAGCGATGGATGATGGCTGTTTTGAGAGCTTATTTTATTCCTTAGTTCCAGAGGGGGCAAGTGGTTTTCCTGAGCCACCACCAGCCAATTTTCCTTGGTCAAATGATAATGTTTGTGCAGCAGATAATGTTACTGTTTATGCTTATATTAATTGTGATGGCTTTTTCTGTTCCGATGGTACTTTTCTAGCAGGTGTGCTACAACTTAATATTTTTCCACCACCACAAATGCCTGAAATTGTTTTGGAGGATGAAACTTGCAATTATAGTGTTGAATTTGTTTGTCCAGGTGATGGTTTAGGGAGCAATAGTGATGCTGATGTGACTAGCTCAGAAGCACCTGGTTTTAATGGTTCTATTGTTACAGTAGAGGTGATCAATCCTAATGAGTGTAGTGATATTTTTAGTGTTCCTAAACCTGATTGTCCAGGGCAATGTCCAGAAGAACCTTTTATTAGTATTAATATTAGTCAATATTGTAGTTCTAATGTTAGTAATGGTAATGCTACTATTCTTACAGGTTTTAGTTCTACAGCAGGTAATTTAAATGGTGATTTTTCGATTAGTGAAGTCAATAATAATATTTCGAATATACAAGCGAATTTACCTTTTGCGATTCCCAATAATACGAATTGTGATCCGATTACCTATACATTTATTGCCACAGCTACTTGTGCTAATGGAGATCCTATTCCTGGTAATGCGGCTGATCTGACACAAACGCTTACGGTTTATCCTACTTTTAATCTCCAATTGGTGCAGATTGTAGATGGTGATTGTGAAAGTGCAGGTACGGCTGTTGCACTTTGTGACAATTACACCATTATCCCTCCTAATGAAACTACCGTTCCGCCTCCTGGAGCTAGTGGGAATGATGTTTGGCAGGTGAGTTATGATTATGGTAATGCCAATCCGATTGGTGATTGTATTGAAGATAGTCCTTTCAATGTACCTTATGCCTGTAGTCCTGGCTGCCCTGCAAATCCCAAGATAACGATTGATGAAACAGCATTGTGTGGTAGTGGTACTGTTACTGTTAGTACTACTTTTGGTCAGCCAGGAGCTGGTTTGACTGGTATTTTTGTACTTGAAGAAACTTCAGGAACGATTACCAATATACAAGCCAATCGACCCATTAATATCCCTCCTAATGAAACTTGTGATCCCATTACTTATACCTTTACAGCTACAGCTATTTGTGAGGATGGTAGTCCGATACCAGGGAATACGCAAGAATTGACGGTTACTGTTGTTGTTTATCCTGAATTCAATGCCAATTTTATTACCATTACAGATGGGACTTGTTTGGCTGCTGGAAATATTAGCACTAGCTGTAATGATTATATACTTGATCCACCAAATTCATTAACCATTCCAGAAGCAGGAGAATCAGGCATGGATACTTGGGAAATCACCCATGCTGATCCCCAAGCCTCTGGTTGTTTTGGTATCGAAATTATTGAAGTACCTTATGGTTGTACACCACAATGTCCTGCAGAGCCTTTTATTGAAGCCGATGAGGTAGAAGTCTGTAGTGGAGGGGAAGTGATTATTAGAGGAGGTTTTGGGATACCTGCTGGTGGTAATTTAGAGGGTAATTTTATTATTATAGAAACCAGTAATACCATCACGCAATCAATCAATATTGATGCTCCTTTTAATGTACCTATTAATGACGCTTGTGATCCCATTACTTATACCTTTACGGCTGATGCTTTTTGCTCTAATGATGTGCCTATACCTGGAAATACAGGTAATATGACAGTTACAATAAGTGTTTATCCTGAATTTAATGAAGATTTAATTGATATTATAGCTGGTGATTGTGAAAATGCAGGAAAGATAAGTAGTGCTTGTGGTGATTATGATCTGATTCCTCCTGCTAATCCAACCATTCCTAATCCTGGAGAAAGTGGAACGGATAATTGGTCTATTCTTTATGATGGAGATTCACCTCCCGATTGTTTTGATCCTGTACCGATTGAGGTGGCTTATAATTGCAATTTATCTTGTCCTAGTATGCCTTTTATTGTAGCTGATGTAGCAGAAATTTGTAGTGGGAGTGGGGAAGTGGTGACTATTCTTGGTGATTTTGAAACGATTCCTATTAATGGTTTGGGAGGAGATTTTATTATTAGTGAAACGACCAATCAAATCACCAATATATTTGTAGGACAGGCATTTAGTTTGCCTGAGAATAATGGCTGCGAACCTGTTAGTTATACCTTTACCGCTACAGCAGTTTGTGAAGATGGTAGCCCTATTCCAGGTAATACGACTGATTTGACCACTACAATTACAGTTTATCCTGCCTTTAATGAAAGCTTTGTAGATATTTTGGTCGGTCAATGTGGTATAGCTGGTGAATTGACTAGTTCTTGTGACAATTATATCTTAGCTCCTACTAGTACCCCACCAATTCCTGAAGCTGGAGAAAGTGGGGTAACAATATGGGAGGTTGTTTATGCGCCTGATCCACTAGAATGTATATTGGCTACAGTAGAAGTGCCTTATAATTGTTCGGAGTTATGTCCTACAAATCCGACCATTGAATCTAGCCTTGGTGCTGCTTGTAGTGGAGAATTAGTAACCATCACAGGGCTTTTTGATGCAGAGGAAGATAATTTGGGAGGCTATTTTGTCATTTCTGAAACGAGTAATACGGTTAGTGATATTATAGAAGGGGAAGCCTTTAGCCTCCCTATCAATATAACTTGCGAACCGATCAATTATACCTTTACCGCTTTGGCTTTTTGTGAAAATGATAATAATGATGAAATTCCAGGAAGTACCAATGATTTGACCACGACCATTATTGTTTATCCTGAATTTAATGAGGATTTAATTACCATCGTTCCTGGAAACTGTGAAACGGCTGGTACTATTAGTTCTACTTGTTTTAGTTATATTATTGATCCAGTTGATCAGCCCACTATTCCTGTACCAGGGGAGTCAGGCTTAGATGCTTGGGAAATTGATTATAACTATACCAATACGATTCTACCTGAAAATGGACTTTGTTTTGAAAATATTCTGATTGAGGTGCCTTATGCCTGTAGTGCGGATTGTCCTGCTGACCCTATGATACAGGCTGATGTTAATGCGGTTTGTAGTGGCGGAACAGCAAACATTACTGGAAGTTTTGGCATTCCTGCTGTTTTGGATGGTAGTTTTACGATTACAGAGGCCACTAATTCCATTCCTAATCTCACAGATGGGGAAGCTTTTCAAATGCCGATTAATACAGGATGTGAAGCGGTTGCTTATACCTTTACGGCTACAGCCATTTGTGAAGATGGTTCGACTATTCCATCATCTGCTAATAATATGACTTTGACCATATTGGTTTATCCTGAATTTGATGAGGATTTATTGTCTGTCAATTTGGGGAATTGTGAATTGGGGACACTCAATAGCACCTGTGATAACTATATTTTGGATGTGCCTAATCCTATTGATGAGCCTATAGAAAGTGGGGATAGTGGTACAGAAGTTTGGACGGTTGATTATGATTATGGGAATGATGGGCTTCCAAATACGGGTAATTGTATTGAAGCTATTGAGGTGGAGGTGCCTTATAATTGTAATAGTGATTGTCCTGCGGAACCTTATATTACTACCAATAGCACTAGCATTTGTAGTGGTTCTTTATTGACCATTTCTGGCGTTTTCGATGTGCCTAGCCAAAGTGGGCAAAGTGGGAGTTTTGAGATTGTAGACTTAACTGGTAATATTGATAATATTGTAGATGGTGAAGCTTTTATAGTGCCTGTACATGGGGATTGTAACCCTATTACTTATACTTTTTTTGCCACAGCTATTTGTGAGGATGGTAGCCCTATCCCTGCTAATACATTAGATATGACTTTGACCATTAAGGTCTATCCTGATTTTAATGAAGATTTGGTGATTACTACACCAGGGAATTGTGAAAACTCCGCAGTAGCTATCTCTTCTTGTAGTAATTATGATCTAGTGGCGAATACAATTACTATTCCTGATCCAGGAGAAAGTGGTGTTGATGAATGGGTTATTAATTATAGCTATCCAACAGAAGAAACAGATTTATCTCCTTGCTTTACTAATGCAACGATTGAAGTGCCTTATAGTTGTAGTGAAGATTGCTCGGCAGATCCTTTTATTACTGCTGATGTTACTGCGGTTTGTAGTGCTGGTACGGCAACGATTACAGGAGGATTTAATAATGATGGTTTACTAGATCATTACTTTGAAATCAATGCTACAGGTATTAATACAGACATTATAGATGGTGAGTCTTTTACCCTTCCTAGTAATACTGGTTGTGAACCTGTTACTTATACCTTCCGAGCAGATGCTTTTTGTGAAGATGATCGTTTGATTCCAGGAAGTAGTGAAAATCTAACCGTTTCCATTACCGTTTATCCTGAATTTAGCATTGATCTGGTAGATATTGAAAGTGGAATTTGTGAGGTTGCTGGTGATTTGACCTCTGATTGTTCATTCTACCAAATCAGTCCTGTATCAACACCTACCATCCCTACTGAAAATACCCCAAGTGGAACAGATGAATGGACGGTGACTTATGATTTTGAAGGTAATCCGCCTGATTTAGCTAATGGTAATTGCTTTGAAGCCACAACGATTGATGTACCTTATACTTGTGCAGGAAGTGGTAGGGATTGTCCAGCTCAACCGACGATAACGGCTGATGTTCAGGCTGTTTGTAGTGGAGGTACGGCTAAAATTGATGGTTTGTTTGGTCTCAATAATGAGCAAAGTGGTAGCATTGAAATAACAGAAGTATCAGGGACGATTAGCAATATTGTTAATGGGATTCCTTTTACTTTACCGATTAATGATGCTTGTGATCCTGTGATTTATACTTTTGGGGCAACAGCGATTTGTGATGCTGATGGTAGTGAAATCCCAGGTAATTTGAATGATTTGACCCTACAAATTACCGTTTATCCTAGCTTTAATGAAAACTTTATTACGATAGAAAGTGGCAATTGTGATCAAGCAGGGAATGCCATTAGTTTATGTGATCAGTATGTATTGAATGCGATAGATGCGCCTACTTTACCTAATCCTGGGGAAACAGGAAGTGATCTATGGCAGGTTAATTATTTGGATGAGGATGCGCCAAATTGTTTTGCGAATGCGACTTTTGAAGTGCCTTATAATTGTGGTGGAGAATGTCCAAAGGAACCACGTATTATCGCTAGTAAAACAGCAGTTTGTAGTGGTAGTAGCATTACAATTATTGGTAGTTTTGGTCAAGAAGGAACAGATAATTTGGGAGGTAGTTTTAGTATTACAGAGGCTTCTGGCAGCATTCAGAATATTCAAAATGGAGTGGATATTAGCCTACCTGTCTTGAATAGTTGTGAGCCGCAGACTTATACGTTTATTGCAACAGCAACTTGTGATGATAATAGTGCTATTCTTGCCGCTGATCCTTCAGATATGCAGATTCAAGTAACCATTTATCCAGAGTTTAATAGTGATTTTATTATTATAGAACCTGGTACTTGTGGAAATGCTGGAAGTGTGGAAAGTACTTGTGATCGTTATGAGCTTAGTGCGACGACTATGACTGTGCCGAGTAATGGAGAAGTTGGAACAGATACCTGGTTGGTTAATTATCCTAATGCGCCTGTTACCTGTTTTGTAGATGAAAGTGTTGAGGTGCCTTTTAATTGTGGCGTTGCTTGTCCTACAGGTCCTAGTATTAGCGTCGATAATCCGAATACTTGTAGTGGGAATAGTGTGATTATCTCTGGTGCTTTTGCGAATCTGCCAAATGGTAGTTCTGGTAGCTTTGAAATTATAGAAACCTCTAATAAATTGACCAATATTCAAAATGGACTGCCTATTATGATGCCATTGAATGAGGGTTGTGAGCCTGTGGTCTATACTTTTCAAGCGACGGCTTTTTGTAATGGTTCACCTATTCCACCAGATAATGCTTCAGATTTACTAGTTACCGTAACGGTTTATCCTAGCTTTAATGAGAATTTTATCAATATTAGTGCAGGAACTTGTGGGAATGCAGGTAGTGCGGTGTCGATTTGTAATAGGTATCAGGTCATTCCGCCTAGTAATATTGTTACTCCAGAAGTTGGCGAATCAGGTACGCAGCAATGGCTGGTTAATTATGATGATGATGCCTTTCAATGTTTTAGTGAGGTTGCGGTAGAGGTGCCTTATGGTTGTCAAGTGGATTGCCCCAGTTCTCCTAGTATTTCTGCTGATTTTAATCAACTATGTAGTGGAGGAAGTCTGCGTATTCAGGGTACTTTTGGGCAAACTGGCTCTGTGGGGGGGAGCTTTGAGATTATTGAGCAAAGTGGATTGATTGATAATATTGAAAGTGGTATTGCTTTTAATGTTCCTGAAAATATTAGTTGTGAGGTGATTGATTATACTTTTATTGCAACAGCGACTTGTAATGATGGAACGCTGATAGCAGGGGATAATGCTCAAATGACCATCACTATATCTGTTTTCCCTGATTTTAATGAAAACTTTATCCAAATTACGAATGGAGCATGTGGTGTGGCTGGTATAGCAACTAGTTCTTGTAGTAATTATGAATTATTGGCATTAGAAACTACAGTTCCTAATTCTGGAGAGTCGGGTCGGGATCAATGGCAGGTGAATTATACGGAAGGCAATTGTATTATTAACCAAATCATCGAAGTGCCTTATAATTGTGGGGTAAGTTGTCCTTCTAATCCTGCTATATTGGGAGCTACAAGGGCTTGTTCGGGTGATTTTATTACTTTGAGTGGTACTTTTGGTACGCAACCAGGTGAATTAGGGGGTACTTTTGAAATTGAAGAATTATCAGGTATCATTAGAAATATCCAAAGTGGAACGCCTTTTAAGTTACCAGAAAATCTCAGTTGTGATCCTATTGTGTATAGTTTCAGGGCTACAGCTACTTGTGATGATGGTACGTCAATCACAGGCGAAGCTTCTACTACGATTACCGTTTATCCATTATTCAATGACAATTTCATCAATATCAATGCAGGAACTTGTGGGAATGCAGGTCAGGTAACGACAACTTGTAGCAATTATGAAATTGTGCCACCTACAAATCCAACGATTCCTGAAGTGGGGGATAGCGGAAGTGATGAATGGCAGATTAACTATCGCAATGACAATAATCTCAATTGCTTCTTCAATGAGCCGATTAATGTGCCTTATAACTGTGGGCAATCTTGTCCTAGTAGCCCTCGTCTTCGTGCATCCACTTTAAATGCTTGTAGCGGTGGTAGTTTGACCTTAACTGGTAGTTTCGATAATTCGGGAGATGTAGGGGGTAATTTTATTATTACAGAACGTTCTGGATTGATCACCAATATACAAACGGGTATTCCATTTACCCTTCCACCAATTACTACTTGTGATCCACAAACTTATACTTTTGCAGCAACGGCAACTTGTCAAAATGGTAATCCAATTGCTGGTAATGCGGAGGATTTGACTGTTACGGTTAGAGTTTATCCTAGCTTTAATCCAGAGGATTTTATGACCTTTACAAGTGGAGATTGTACGGCTGCTGGTATTGCCATCACCACTTGTTCCAATTATCAATTAATTCCTCCTGATGAATTGACTCGCCCTGCTAGTGGGCAAGCGGGTAAGGATGTTTGGTTGGTTAATTATCAAGATGAATCGGGCAGTAATTTTGCTTGTTTTACGAATGAGGAATTTGATGTGCCTTATTCTTGTGATGTGAGTTGTCCCTCTGAACCTAGAATAGAGGCGGATAAATACCATCTTTGTAGTGGAGAACAATTAAGGATTACAGGTTTTGTCGGTCAAGAAGGAGGAGCCAATTTGACGGCTGAATTTACCATCTTAGATGGTGCAGAACAAATCACTGTTCAAAATGGTATTCCTTTCGATTTACCTCGCAATACAGGTTGTAATCCTGTGAGTTATATCTTTTATGCAACGGTTTTGTGTAGTAATGGAGAAGAAATTACAGGAAGTGTACAAGACCTTTATAAACAAGTTTTTGTTTATCCAGAATTGAATGCTAGTGAGTTAAATATTGTGGCTGGTGATTGTAATACCGCAGGATTCGTCACTTCTACTTGTAGTAATTATGAACTGGTTTTGGCATCAGGGCCAACGATTCCCAATCAGGGAGAATCAGGAACGGATATTTGGTTGGCGACTTATAATAGTGGTGATCCTAATGCCCCAGATTGCTTTGAAGATATTCCTGTAGAAGTGCCTTATAACTGTGGGGGTAGTTGTCCTGCTATCCCTTCTATCAAAGCAGATAAGACCATTATTTGTAGTGGAGATCAAGTGACTATTACAGGAGATTTCCTTAGTCCAGGAGATGGCAGTTTGAAAGGTGATTTTATTATTCGAGAAACCAATGGAAACATCCTTAATATTCAATCTGGTCGTTCTTTTGATCTGCCTGTGAATAATACTTGTGATCCTGTTACCTATAATTTTTCTGCCACTGCCAATTGTAGTGATAATTCGGAGATTATTGGGGAAATAGACAATATGACCTTATCCATTACTGTTTTCCCAGACTTTAATAATAATTTGGTGACGCTTAGTTCTGGAAATTGTAGCCAAAGTGGTAGTTTGACGACTGCGTGTAGCAATTATCAAATCACCCCTCCTGACAATCCAACTATTCCAGCCGAAAATGAATCTGGTAGTGATGTTTGGTTGGTGAGTTATCAAGGGAATGACCTCAATGCTTGCTTCTTAGATTTAGAAATATTGGTGCCTTATGGTTGTGCGGTCAATTGTCCATCTGCTCCTAGTATTACAGCAAGTCAAACAGCCGTTTGTAGTGGAGCCGAACTTACTTTTAATGGGCGTTTTAATGGTGGTGGAGCGAATGTATTAAGTGGACAATTTGATATTGTGGATTTATCTGGAAGCATTGTCAATATTCGAGAAGGGGAAGCGGTTATCATGCCGACGAATACGACTTGTGATGTTAAAAAATATACCTTCCAAGCAACAGCAAGATGTGCGGATGGGGAGGTGATTGTTCCTGTAACGACTAATGACTTATTGATTACCATCTCCGTCTATCCAGCCTTTAATGAAAACCTCATTGCGGTTCAAAAGGGAGATTGTGATAATGCTGGGCGAGCGGTGCCGATTTGTGATAATTATGAGGTGACTCCACTCAGTTCGCCTACCATTCCTATTGATGGGCAAATTGGTTTTGATGATTGGGCGGTGACTTATATCAATGCACCTGCTAATGTAAACTGCTTTGAGGAGGCGAATTTTTCTGTGCCTTATAGTTGTGGAAATGATTGCCCAAGTGATCCTTCGATTTCTGCTCAATCCCTTAATGATATTTTTGAATCAGGGAATAGTTTAGCGGTCTGTGGAGGAGATGAAATCATTATCCGAAGTACCTTTAATGTAGAGGGAGGGATTGATTTAACAGGTACGATTACCATAGCAGAAACTTCAGGTGCCATCACCAATATTGAAAATGGGCAATCCTTTTTCCTTCCAGAAAATGATGGTTGTGATCCGATTAATTATGTCTTTACCTCTACAGCGACCTGTAGCAATGGAGATAATATTCCTGGCGATCTCAATAAAACCATTATCAATATTACGGTTTATCCTAGTGAGTTTAATCCCGATTTAATAGATATTACGGATGGAAATTGTGAGGTCGCAGGTTTTGTCAAGCCGATTTGTGATAATTATGAAGCCGTTCTTATTGGTACCCCAACTGTACCCCAACAAGGAGAGGTTGGAATTGATTCTTGGCAAATCCGTTACAATGGTCCCAAGCCACCGAATACCACTTGTTGGAGTCAAACGACGGTTGAGGTGCCTTATAGCTGTGATTTACAATGTCCAGAAGGGCCAAGAATTGCTTTATTGAGCAATATTGCTTGTAGTAATGATGTTGCACATATTGAAACGAGCTTTGATAATGAAACAGGTTTCCCTTATACCTTTACCATCGAAGAACAAGCAGGCGGAGCCACTTTGCGAACCATTACCCCAAATGAAGATTTCCTTCTGCCCCTCAATCAAGGTTGTACGCCTGTGACTTATACCTATTTGGCAAAGGTGATTTGTGAAGATGGCACAGAAATCTTTGGGGAAGAAGGAGCTTTGACCGCTACGATTACCCTCTATCCCAAACCAGCCTTTCCACAAATTATTAGAGGGGTTGGTGGCTGTCGTTTGGCATTAGAAACGACCATTAGCGGTTGTGATGAAGGCTTTAGTATAGAATATTACGATACCGCAACAGAAGACTGGGCAGCCAATCACCCTTTCAATGCCCCATTAAATGGAGACTCGATCAGATGGCGAGCCTATTATAATGGCGCACCTGATGCCTGCGGAACCGAAGGATACATCTCCGCCACAGATTGCCCAGACCTCGAAGCAGGTTGCCCTTATCCAGTCGTTTTTGCCAAAGCCAATACCTTAGACAATACGAATCCAATGAGTCCAACTTCCAATAATGGGCCAGTCGTATTAGTAGCCACCTTGCCCACCTTACTCAATTTCGACATTGACACCGCAGGTTTGACTTATCAGTGGGGTTATTATTCTCCTTTTGATGAAGAATTATTCATTATTCCAGGTAAAGGCTTCTACAATGCACAAGGTGTTTTTCGTCCAAATCCTGATGTCGGTCAGCCAGGGAATACTTCACAGCCTTTTTATGTGGTGAATCCAGCTGATGGAGTAAATAGTCTAGCGGATTATGGGGTCATTATTAGCACGAATAATTGCCCCGATAATCAAGCAAGTTTATACAGTAATAAAACCATTCAGACGACTATTGGTGATTTCCCCCCTCATTTACAGCTCTATCCCAACCCCAGTTCAGGGATTTTCACCCTCAGCGGTCAATTCCCTAGCCGTCCCAATGAGGTCAACATTCGTTTGTACAATGCAGTAGGACAGTTGGTGGAGTCATCAACCCATGCACCTGATGGGCGTTATTTCCAAATGCAGTTGGGGGCATCAGGAGCGAACGCAGGGGTGTATTTTGTAGAGGTAGAGATTGATGG
>JAHDFT010000087.1:0-2672 GCA_020628015.1 Bacteroidota bacterium | reverse complement strand
AGGGCGGATTCCATATCCGCCCAACACCCACACCACCCGATCCAAAAACGAGATACACAGGGGCGGATTCCATATCCGCCCACCCCACACACAAAACAATATAAAAAATGGGACGGATTCCATATCCGTCCCATTTTTTTATGTTTATACCAATCCAATAATACTACTAACAAGCCTCTATGTAGATGGCATTGACAAACAAATAAATACGAATAATTTTATTTTTGCAGATATTTGTTATTGTGGTGAGGTTTTTAGTTATAAAGTGTTTTCTACCAGTTATTTTTAAATGCACTTATTTTGCCATAACTACACGACTAAAATTAATAATTAGCTATTTATAAAATAGAATAATAAAAAGTACATTGTAATAAAAATAAAATCTTCAATAAGCATCCAAAGAATAAAAAATAATAAATTGCTTGTAATTAGCTCAAAATCAATGATTAATACACTAATTAGCTGTTTTTTTGGTTGTAATGCTTGCCATTTTATCTATATAAGCTCGATAAAAAATTTCTAAAAAATTATTTTATTTTATAAGGGTCATATTATATAAAAGTAGACTTATAATATTATAAGCCTTAAAAAATTAAAACAGATTTTGGAGGAGTCGTTTGTTTTATTTGCGTGGTTGATTTATTTATCTTTATTGTGGGAGTTTGTTGTATTGTGTTTTTTTTAATAACTTTAGGAATGGAGTTTTGTGTTTGGTTTGTTTAAATTGAATTTTGCTTGGTTTTGGAAGGTGATTTAGCATTTTTGATGTATTCTTCAAATCAGTATGTGGTGATTTGCTTTCCGAAGAAGCTTACCTGTTTTAAACATGCCTATTCCTATCAATAAATCTAGTTCTAAGATATTTGGGGGGGAGTTTGTCTTTGGCATGATGTATCTTTTATTTCAGCCCTGAAAGGGCAAAAGCAATAGCGTAGGGCATCGCCCTATACGAATGAAAAGAAATATACATTCAGCCCTGAAAGGGCGAAAGCCAAATAATTAATTAGTAGATGTACCCAGTAGTGGATTACTGGTAAGTTTCTTTTCCACACGGCTTTTGCCCTTTCAGGGCTTGTATTGCTTACTTCATTTTTCATAGGGCGATGCCCTATGCTAATGCTGATGCCCCTTCAGGGCTAAAGAAGGTCTTCCCCAATTATCCTAGAACTAGCGATAAATAATCCAATCTATTTTTTAATCATCTTCCATTTAGTTTTGCTTGACAAGCTAGAGCAGTTGATTGGATTAAGAAATAGCTCTACACATTAATAACTCACCTATTTAATCATATTAATTAAGGCCAACTTGCCTTAAACTAATCCATACGGTAAAAACCTACAAACTAAACAAATACTTATGTTTACCTCTACTAAAATATCCTCCCTGCTCGTTATCATTATAGTTGTTTTTTTGTTGTTGTTTTTTGCTAGTGAGAAGGGGTATGGGCAGTGTTATGATTTGGTTGGTTCTCCTTTACAAGAAAGTGCATCACTTTGTGAAGATGAAGTTGCAGGATATATTCAAACTTGGAACGATGACATGCTATCAGATATAGATAACCAAATTAATGACACAGATTCTAGTGATGGAGACATAACTATCACTGATATTAATGATAATCCCTACCTAGTTTATTCGACTGATAATCCTCAATCAATTTTTTGTCTTGATGCCCCCAATGAACCAACAACTTTAACAATGATAGATATAGCTAATCATGGTATTACATGGATTGATAATGGTAATCCCTGCACTCCCTCTGAAATTAGTATTTATGTTTATATAGGTTGTACATTAACTAGACAGATGAGTATCTTTAAAGATTGTGATTCAGATCCTATGAACGACGATGATGTTTATTATTTGATTGCTGTCCTCAACTTAACCATTTACCCACCTCCTGCTCCTCCTAATATTATTAAAATTAATGATGATTGTAGTTATTTTGTAGACTATGCTTGTTCAGGGGACTCCGAAGACCCTACTGGCCTTGATGGTACTAATATTACCACTAATAATGGACTAAATACAAGTCTAAGCCCAGGTGATAACCCAGGAACTATTCCGATTCAGATTAAAACGGGAAATGGTTGTATTGATTTATTAGATGTACCAATAGAGGAGTGTCGAACTGATAACTGCCCTACCAATCCTATTATTACTGGTAATGGAGAGATGGTGAATGTTGATATTTGTAGTGGAGGTACTGTAGAAATTGAAGGATTATTAACTGATCCCGCTGATCCCGATAATACTGAGGCTGGAGTTTTTGTCGTTACAATTACTCCTATATTTCTTAACGATCCTATCATTCTAACTACAACAGAAAACTTTGACATATCTCAAGCATTTCCTTCTAATACTGGTTGTGAGCCTGTAACTTATACTGTTTCAGGATCTGCTTCATGCAATGGCAATAATATTCCATCTAATAGTGATGGTGATTTATATTTTACAGTAACAGTATATCCAGAGTATGGTTTTGCTAATGATCCTTATAGTGATCCTAATTTATTAATTACAGAAGGTGGTTGTGGACAAGCAAGTTCATTAATTCCGCTCTGTAGTAATTACGAACTAAGTGTCATACCAGACCCACCTATTGCACCAGAACCTGGTGCTCCTGCTATAACTGATAATTATACCATTACTTACACAGGAGACCCAGGAAA
>JAHDFT010000086.1:7597-14288 GCA_020628015.1 Bacteroidota bacterium | reverse complement strand
TCTTTAAAAACTGAATTGGATTCTTGATGATCTTAATAATTGCATTGGCAAATTTTTGGATGGTGTTGATGAGTGGTTCTGGGTCTAAACCAGCCGTTTTCAATGCCCAACGAAGGAATTTTAAGGCTGCATTGAGAATAAAGTTAAGGTACTTAGATAGTAAACCGCCCATTTTTTTCTTCAATTCAGCGATTTTTTTATCAATCGCTTCAATTGCCTCCTCTCGCTTCTGAGCTAATTTATCTTTCAGTTCTTGTTCCTTTTGGTTGATTTTGGTATCCAGTTCATCCAATTTCTTTTGGATGTCATCTTCGGCTGCTTCACCAACAGATTTTAATTGATCTGGTAAGCCGTCCACATATTCATCAATCTTCTTTCTAGCATCCTCAATGGTTTGACGACATTCATTGATGACTTGTTCATTTCTTTGGGTAATACTTTCAACTAACTTATCAATTTCACTAATATAGGCTTCTCGATTGCGTTTGATCAAGTCCTTTACTTCTTTAACTCGACCAATACCTAAAAGTTTGTCACTAGCCCAACGAAGCTTTCCTTTCACTCCTTTATACCGTTTCTTCTTCAAGTCTTTCATCTCTCGATCCACATTATCCTCAAACTTCTTGGTGGCTTTCTCCTGACCTTTTTCAAAGTCTTTAAAGGCTTTTTGCTCTAAGTCTCCTAACTTTTGTTCGACTTTCTTTCTCGCTCCTTCATAGAGGTCGTTGATGTGTTTGGTGACTTTTTCTCTCTCTTGCTCAAATTTGGTCTTGGCTTTGGTTTGTTTATCTCTTGCATTATTCAATTCCTTATTTCGCTCGGCATTCATTTCATCTCGACCCTTCTTTTCTTCCTCTTGGAGTTTTTGGTCTAGCTCTTTGGTCTTTTCCTGACGCATTTTATTGACTTCCTCTGGGGCTTTCTCGGCTGTTTTGCCCATTTCTTCCCGTCCTTTTTTCGCCTCTAATAAATCACCACTATCGACAAGCTTTAAATGCTCATCAGTAACCCCCTCCTCTTGAAGTTTTTTATCTGCATCATCTTTGTATTTATTGAAATCCGTATGCTCTGGCTTCAACTCCCTAATCATATCCTTACCCAAATCCATCTTTGGGGTTTCTGCTGCTTTTTCTAAAGATGGCATTGGGGTAGAGCTGCTATTGGATTCTGGTGATGGGGCAGATTTCATTTCCGCATAAGTACCTGTAATCTTATTTTTATCCACAGCAATCGCATCCATTGCTGCTTTACCCATCTTCTTAGCCTTCTTGCTCTTCTTAAAGTCTAGTACATGCTTGACTTTTTTAGGCATATTGCTCTCTAACTTACTACGGAAATCAGATTTTGCCTTTTCTTTATTGGTCTTTGGTTTTGGTTTCTTTTCTACGTTTTTAACTCGCTTGGCATTGGCTTTAGATTGTCCTTCCTTAGCAGGAGCTTTAGCTGCCTTTTGGGAATCTCCAGCCTTCTTTTTAGCAGGCTCGACTTTTTTCTGAGCTGCTGCTAGTTTAGAAATCTTAGACTGACCAGCTTGGAAAGCAGATTCAGATAATTTACGGAGATATTCGGCAATTTTACCGCCTCCTCCTTCACTGCTGGCACTTTCTGAGCTACTAGCTCCCTCATCACTTGTTTTGGCTCCACCACCAGCACTTGATGTATCACTTTTGGCACTACTAGCTCCTCCACCAGAGGATTTTCCAGCCGCTTTACTTCCTCCTTTCTTTGCACCTTTTTTACCGCTTTTTCCTTCACTAGCTCCACCAGCATCACTTCCGCCATCAGCACCAGTATCTGAAGCTCCGTCCCCTTTAGGCTTAGGCTTGGCACCAGGACGTTTTTTACTACCTCCTTTAGCATCACCTGCTCCATCTCCACCAGCAGGCGGAGTACTTCCCCCACTATCTCCACTACCATTACTGCCGCTATCATTAGGTTTGCCAGCATCACCAGTAGTTCCTCCCTTACCTTTCTTGCCACCAGTATCATAAGCTCCACCATCATCATAATCTTCATCTGGCATTGGTTCGCCTTCAGCCATTGGTTTCATTTGAACAGGCTTCATTTGGACAGAACCTCCGCTACTATCTCCTCCACTACTTCCTGAGTCACCGCCAGCATTATTCATTGCATCAGGAGATAATTTGAAATTGGCCGCTTGTGCGCCAGTATCATCTGCTTCTTTTTCCAGCATTGGATCGGCATTCAACGGAGATCCATCTGCTGCCGTATCTGTTGCCTTGACTCGCCCCTCCTTTTGTTGTTGGACATGTTTTAACTCATGAGCAATCAGGGATTCTCCATCAGGAGTCCCTGGTTGATATTGACCAGGTGCAAAATGAACATCTTTTCCTTGGGTAAATGCCAAAGCACCCATCTTGGAGGCTTTGGAGGAGTTTTGGTGAATGTTAACATCCGAAAAATCACTACCCATCACCCCTTTCATTTTGAGTTGTACCAGAGGGGGAAGTCGATCTGAGCGACCACCGCCACCTAGTCCACCGCCAAGTGGTCCACCAGGTCTTGATTTTTTGAATTGAAAAGGTACGAGTGTAGTACTACCAATACTAGGTTTATTACCTGTATTAGCATCTGCACCACTAGCACCACTATCTTTTCCTGTAGATTTTAACTGAGTTAAGCCTTCAGGGGAATCTGAAGACTCTTTTTGAGGAGCATCTCCCATTTTGGCTTGCCGAGCATTGCCAAAAAAGGATTTTTGTTGGCTGACACCAAAGAAGGTGCCAGAGCCTTTGGACTGAAAAAAAGAATTGTTCTTCTGCTGCAATACATTAGATTGCAATGAGTTTTGTTTCTTATGATCCACGACAAAATGAGTTTTTGATGTTGGAGTAGGTGATAGTGTTCCACTTACTACTTATTAGAATGAATAGACAAAATTCATTCCACTCCACATCTATTCAAATAAATGATGATTAAGATATGATGGCATAAAGATGGGTGACAAAAGTAAGATTTGTGACAAATAAGTATATTGAGATTGATATATGATTTTTGAAAGCTTGATGATGAAAAAAGCTTTTTGCGATATGAAATTGCTGGTTAGTAATAGATTGTGTGTGATTTAGTCTTGTAATTATTTTTATTGAATGTAAGTGCCTATTATAAAGTAAAATAAGAAATTTAATTTTAAATATGCTGCAAGTTATTATTTATTTAGGAGATGTGCAAATTTATTTGTTAAAGGGAAAGCGTTAAATGTTATTTGTTGGAGTTAAATATTGCTGTTACATTGGCTATTCTATAATGCGTTTAATCATCATCATTCTAATGCTATATAATTAGTGTTTGACTGAAAGCTCCTAGTTAAAAAAAAACATAGGCAATGCAGAGCATTGCCTATGTTTTTTACCTTGTCTAGGAATAAATTTGCCGAATCAAAATCGGGCGTTTATTTTTCATTTGTTACTTATAAGCCCAAGCTTTCTAGTTTTAATTGATACTTACTTCACCAAAGCCTCCGTCCATTCAATACCATCCCCTTTAATACTTAGAAAATAAAGCCCATTTTGTAAATCATTCGCTTTGATTTGCCAGTTGAGTCGGTGATCCTTGACCTCGATAAGCTTCATTAATTGACCATTGGCATTGTACAATTCAATAGAACGAATACGGTTTTGCCATTCGGTGGGTAATTCGAGTAGAATATCTTCTTCAAATGGATTGGGGTAAATGCGAGGCGGATTTGCTGTCTGCATATCCAAACCTACTGCTGGACAAGCAGCTTTCATACTAGCAAAGTAGTTTTTCAATTCTAGGACATGTATAATGCCTGCTTCTGCATGTCCTAGACCTTCTATTGTCTTTAATTCCACATCAGGAGCACCCAATTCTAAGAAACGAGCATAAGCTTTTTCCACATTAGGGTAGGGGTTTTCCACATCTGCTCTACTGTGAAAAATACGCATTTTCATTTGTGGTGCCCAGTCATAGAGATTATTATAGCCCAAAAATTTTCTCATAAAGTAATCGGGGTCATTTTGGAAAGGAATTCTAAATTCATCTTCTAGCATTCTATTTGGCACTTCATCTAGGAGACTGGTATTCCCAAATTCATTGTCTTGATCTAGAATCATATTCAATAGAGAATCATAGGGTGAGCGGAAAAGGTCATCTATTGTCAACCCTTCATAACCATAGTTTTTCAAAGAATCTTGATAAATGTGCATATAAGAACGCACGACCAAACACAAAGCATGAGGCTCTCCTGTAGTACGAGTAGGGGAGGCAAGGGAATCGGCTGCAATGCCTGAAAGATCGAAAGTGCCTCCTCCTGGAATGGCGGCGGTAATGTCAAATTCCTCGCTGTGTTTTTCCTGTATCATTTTGCAAGTTGCCATAGAAGAATGCCCTCCTTGTGAATAGCCCGAAATAAACAATTGATCAGAATAAACAATGCCTTGTTCTTCACAGTAATTTCTTGCAGCTCGTATAAGGTCAATTGTCGCATTAGCCTCCGTTTCAGCGTGCATAAACCCTTGCTTTCCTGGGTCACATTCCTGTCCCAAATGAATATAATCAGGCAATACAGCAATATAACCATTAGAAGCCATTCCTTTAGCAATAAAAGCATTGGTACCGTTACCTACAGAAGGCGCACCACTATTTTTGAGGGTGAGTCCATGACCATAGGTGAGCATGGGTAAATCACAATCAAAACCGATTGGAATACAGATTAATCCAGTCGCAATTGTTGGGCTTACCCCATCAAAGTCAAGCGTTTCATAGCCTACAATATATAGATTTACATCATACTGTATCCCCAAAAAAGAAGCGGCAAAGCCTGTTCCTTCTTGTATATCTTCTCCTAAAGCGGCAGCATCTTGAGATTCTAATAAGCGGATAAAGTCAATGTCGCCTCTATCTGCCCAAGCTAAAGAGGAGAAGAAAAGGGTGAGTATTAAGGGAAGTAGAATTTTATGTATCATATTGTTGGATTTTGATGGATAGAATGCCTAAAAATACTGATTTTTTGTAGATGATTGAGGAAATTGAATGATTATTCAAGCTTTGGAAAATAAAAAATGCAAGTGTAGCAACTACTCTTAATAAAGTAGTACAACACTTGCACCTTTTACTCAATAAGTATGCTTTTTATAGCATTATTTATTGGTTTTATATCATGAAGTAGATATTAACAATTACAACAGTTATTTTGACTCAATGATAAGTTTCTATCTACATCTCTCTGTGGTAATGGCCATACTGCATCACAAGCATCATAACCGATGCCACCAAGTACTGCTTCTGCTTTACCTTTTCTTCTAAGGTCAACTAATCTTTGAGAACCTTCGAAGGCAAATTCTACGAAACGTTCTTGTAAGATTGCATCTACGAAGTTGTTTGCATCTAGTGTAATAGGTGCTAAACCTGCTCTAGTTCTTACTTGGTTAATACAAGCACTAGCTCCTTCAAAATTACCCATTTCTGCTTCTGCTTCTGCTGAAATCAAAACCATCTCAGCATGACGGATGAAGTATACTGGATCTGTTGCAGTACCTGCATTAGCTGCTGCAAAACTTGGGTATTTTAGTCCAAAAGGTACAGATGCACTTGAAGTGTCCAATGTTGCAGCAAAACGAGCATCACCTTCTTCAAATGAGTTGATTAAAGTTGCTGTAGGACCAATAGAGTAACGACCACCGAAATCAGAAGGGCCATAGTAGAATGCTAGATTATTTCCATCTGTACTTGTAAAATTCAAAGAGAAAATTTGATCCTCTAAGAATGGTACTGCGCTAAGATCGAAATCTGCTCCAAGTACTTCTGCTGCTTTCGCTTTAGCTTCTGCCCAGTTACCTTGATACAATGCCAATCTTGCCAATAAAGCATTAGCAGATTGCTTACTTGCTCTTGAAATACTGGTTTCTGCTGTTAAATTAGCTGCTGCTTCTGTTAAATCACTACTAATTTGTGCATAAATAGCATCCTGTGAACTAGCAGCAACATTTAATGCTTCTCCTACATCTCTTGTTGGACTAAGAATCAATGGAACATCTTTCCAAAGACTAGTCAAGTGCAGGTAAGAGTGTGCTCTGATGAATTTTGCTTCTGCGACCACACTATTACGTTCTTCTTGTGTAAAGTTAGCATCCTCTACTAATGGAACCAACTCAATAACATTATTGGCATTATTGATAACAATATATAATTCTGTAAAAGAAACAGCCATTGTTGTATTAGAAGGGAAAACATTGAGGTTTCCAAATTCTAAGCGAGTAGGGAAAGTACCTGTTGCATTGGCTTCATCTGTAAAGAATTGTGCTAGAGCTAAATAACCATCGAAAAAGAGGTCGGCATCTTGCATGGCACTATACACCCCATTAAGGGCAGCCTCAGCAGAGGCTTGATTGTTAATTGCTTGGTCTGCTGGAATAGAGTTAAGTGGCTGTACATCTTCTAAATCTGCACAAGAAGTTAAGCCTCCAACAAACAGTACAGCAACTATATATAAAATTATTTTTTTCATTGCTTTTGATTGTTTTAAATCTATAAATAGCGCATTTAAATAGTAGTCATTGATGTGAATATTTCAATTACTACACTTAGTTGTTGCTATTATTTGAGGTAATTAATGATTGATAAAATTAAAATCCAAGACTCAAACCAAATACCAAAGATCTAGCTTGTGGGAAACTCAAGAAATCTGTTCCAAGTGCAGTATTACTAC
>JAHDFT010000086.1:0-7497 GCA_020628015.1 Bacteroidota bacterium | reverse complement strand
AAAGATCTAGCTTGTGGGAAACTCAAGAAATCTGTTCCAAGTGCAGTATTACTACCATCGAACATGTTGACTTCAGGATCATACCAAGAATAACCTGTTAAAGTCCATAAGTTATAACCACTCATGAAAACTCTTGCTTTTCTAATGCCAATTCTTTCTGTAGCACTTTTAGGTAAAGTATAACCCAAAGTTAAAGTTTTCAATCTTAGATAGTCTCCTTTTTCTACAAAACGCTCAGAATCTCTTCTATTACCATTAGGGTCTCCTCTAACTAATCTTGGAATATCTGTATCATCTCCTTCTTGTTGCCATCTGTTTTCCCAAGCTCTTACTGTAGGACTAAATACACTATTCATCCCTTCAGCAAAGGCTAAGTTATTGTTGTAAACATCAAATCCAGTAGCGAATTGGAAGAAAATACCAAGATCAATTCCGTGGAAAGTAACATTATTTCTCAAACCACCTGTAAAATCAGGAAGTGCTTTACCAATAAAAGTACGGTCATCATCATTAATTACACCATCAGGAGCCAAGTCATCAGCTGTACCCAAGATATTATCTTCACCAGCACCACCACTAATATCTGCAAAACGAAGGTCACCAGGAGCAGCCGAAGACTGTGTTGGAGCCGCATCAATTTCTGCTTGGTTTTGGAAAATACCTTCTACTTTGTGTCCAAAGAAGCTACCTAATGGCTGTCCCTCTGCAATTCTTGTAGCAAATCCAGCGTCGATAGGTGTACCATTGTATAATTCTAATATTTCATTTTGTAAGTAACCAAGTGTGAATGTGGTATTCCAAGTAAAGTCTTTTTTCTGGATATTAACTGTATTAAGTGTTAAATCAATACCTCTATTCTGAACAACCCCTACGTTTTCTGTAACAGTAGTAAAACCAGAAGTAGTAGGAATTGGACGATCTAATAATAGATCTTCAGTTGTTTTGACATATCCATCAACACTACCAGATAAGCGGTTATTGAATAAACCGAAGTCCAAACCAATGTTAAGCTGTGTAGTTGTCTCCCAGCTCAAGTCTGGATTACCAATCTGAGTAGGCTCTGTACCTGGTGTGTCATCATCATAGTTGGCTCCACCACCATATAATTGGCGAGCGTCAAAGTTATCAATTACATTATTACCTGCTTGTCCCCAACCTGCACGTAATTTCAGTTGGTCAAAAGGACTTTGTGCTAAGAATGCTTCTTCTGCAAGATTCCACCCAACAGAAACACCAGGGAAGTATCCCCACTTATTGTTGATGAAACGAGAAGATCCATCAGCTCTAAATGTTCCTTCTAAGAAATATCTAGAACCTAAGCTATATCTTACACTTCCGAAGAATGATTGAAGAATATCTCCTGTATAAGCACCTGTTGTTGTTACTGGTGTAGCACCAGAAGAAAGTCCTCTAAAATCATCTGTAGGGAAATCTACAACTTCTGTTAAGTTATAATCAATATTATCTCTTTGGTAACTTGTTCCTACTAATGCATCTAAACTATTTCTTCCAAAACTTTGATTAAAGTTCAATACATAATCATTTAGGAAACGAGCATTGACAACATCTGCTACAACAGCACGTCCAGTAGAAGAAGATTGTAGCGTTCTTGGTTCATAAATATTCTCTGAAGAATTCAAGAAATCTGTTCCAATAGAAGTTTTGAAACTCAAAGATTCAAAAATATTCCACTTAACGTAAGCAGTACCATTTAGACGATCTCTTTTAATATTATTAGAGTAGTCAGTAACCGCAGCCGTTGCATTTTCAATACCAAAGGCACCACCCCAGCTACCATCTTCATTATAAACAGGAACTACTGGCGGAATCAAAATAGCAGCACCCATTACTCCATAAATATTATTGTCATTTTGTACCTGTTGTGTATTGGTATTAGAATAACCCATTGTCATTCCAAATCCTAGTCTATCACTCATAAAGTGTTCTAGGTTTAGACGACCAGAAAAACGCTTAAATCCAGAGCTTTTAATAATACCTTGTTGGTCGCTAAAACCCAAAGAAGAGTAGAATTTTGTTTTGTCTGTACCTCCAGAGAAGTTGACACTATACTCTTGCGTTGGAGCTCTTCTAAACACCTCATCTTGCCAGTCTGTATTAGCTGTACCAAGTGGGCCTAATAAATTTTCGGTTACTGCATCATAAGTACATGGTAAACCATATAATTCCAAAACAGGGCAATACAATTCACTAATATACTCTTGATATTGATCACCTGTAATTAGGTCTAGTTTTTTAGGCAACCAAGAATTACCAATAGAAGCATTGAAACCTACTTTAGTGTCACCAGATTTACCTTTTTTAGTGGTAATCAAAACCACACCATTTGCAGCTCTTGATCCATAGATCGCAGCAGAAGCCGCATCTTTCAAAATCTCTATAGATTCAATATCATCAGGGTTGATATCTGACATTACAGAAACATTACTTCCTCCAATTGCTTCTCTAGCAAAGTCGAAGTTGTCCCCAGAAATAATAGGTACACCATCAATGATGTATAAAGGCTGGTTGGATGCCAAGATAGAAGTTCTACCCCTAACGTTTACATCAATACCACCACCAGGTTTACCAGAGTTTTTGTTTACGTTTACCCCAGCCGCTGCTCCTTGTAGGGCAGTTTCTAAACTAGGTAATGGTAAATCTTCGATATTTCCAGGTTGGATAGAAGATACGGCACCTGTTCGGTTTTTTCTTTTCTGTGTAGAATAACCTATAACGACCAACTCATCTAAACCATAGACATCTGGTAATAATACAATATTCGCTTTTGTAGAGTCTTGAATATTGACTTTTTGATCCATGTAACCCACATAGCTAATAACAATTTCAGTGCCTTCTGCTGATACATCAAGGGAGTATTTCCCATCGAGATCAGTAATGGTACCATTCGTAGTACCTTCTTCGATAATACTTGCTCCTACTAAGGTTTCCCCTTCTCCATCTGTGATTACACCTTTAATGGTTTTTTGACTAAAAGCCAAAAAAGGTAAGCACAATGCAAATAAGAGCATTAGTAAATGCTTTTTCATACTTTGGTAGATTTTTAGATTAATAAGGTTATATTGCTTTTTTAATATATAGATACTGTATGTGTTTTCATATTTATAATAGACGAAATTAATCGTTTACTTTTCTAAGTGTTAGTCTAAAACAAAACGTAAAAATAGCTAAATACATGACATATACGTACTATTTATATGAAATAGTATTAGACTAAATATAAAGCATGTGACTGAGTTTATTTTTGTTTTATACAAAATAAAATATAGTTTGACGACAAAAATAATGACACATGATTGTTTGGTATTTGGAATAAGCTTTATTTGTTGATAAGGCAGCGATTGTAAATAATTATTAAAAATAGGCATTATCAATGAATAATGATTATTCTAATGAACGTTTTATGCTTTATTTGTTTTCTAAATCTAATGTAACTAATAATAGCTTAATAGATATAGATTTGGCGAAAAAATGAAATGATTTGGGTTGGATCAGTAGCTATGAGTAGTACTAGTATAATTACATGCTAATACCTGTCGTGTAAAGATGTGGAGGAGAAAGTAAGATGTGATAGTTGAACTAGATATTGTATTGGAATGAATATCAATGATCTTTGTTGCTCCAAAGTTAAAAAAACGTTACCTAATTTTAAACAAAGATATGTAAAACTATTTGATTCTAATCAATTGTTATTGCTCATAACTATAGAGGGTTGTGTATAAGATGGTGTTAGCTAGGTAAAAGTTGTATACAGTATGAGTCCGATAAACACAATTTAAATGTTTAACAAATATAGAAATGTTTATTCGATTCTCAAAGAAAAGGAGAATTCTCTTTTAATAAACAGGTGGAAAAACATATGAAATCTTTTAATAGAGCATTATAAATAGTTGTTGTTTATGATCGAATTTATTTTTAATACTATGAGTAATGGAGAAAAAAAAGGCAAAATTTAGCTTTTCAAGCTAAATAAACTGAAATAATGGGCATGATTTATTGTAGCATATTTTTATAGAGAACTCATTTTGTAGAAAGAGAAGCTAGTTTATTTTTTGTGATTTAACATTAGCATTTATTGGCTTGATTTACTAAACAATAAAAAAGCAGATTCTTGATCAAGAATCTGCTAAACCAGTACTTCCAGACTAAGGAATACTTAGTTGCATATAGCCAAATTTTTATTTAATAAGGTTTATATCTTTTTTGTAGTAAAATTATATCAACTACATTTTGAATTAATAGTGTTTAGTGTTTGAACATATAATTGACCACAATATAGAAAAGTATTTTGCAAACTAAGATTATAGCTGCTAGGATAAAAAGAGAAAAATATAGCAAAATTTAGCTTTTCAAGACCAATAAATTAGAATTTTGTAATATGAAATATTACATTTAAGAATAATTACGATCAACAATCATTTACTGCCCAATTTTTTATAGACTAGGATAAATATATTTTATGCTTTTTAGTAGATATGTTCATTTTTTTTTAAAAAAAAGTTAGAAATTTTTTTTATTTCTTTTTTTTATAAAAAATGAATAAAATGATAATATTTGTTCTGATTTTTGAGAAAACAAATATAGGGCAGATTAATTTTAAAGGAACACAATGGGTATTAGTGAACAACTATTTTTGCTGATTCAAGCAATGAAAAAAAATGAAAAGAGGCACTTTAAGTTATATACAAATAAATACAATAAGAGTAAAGAGAAAGATATAGTTGTGTTGTTTGATATTATAAATGCTTTAAAAGAATATGATGAACAATTGATTGTAACAAAGGCACAAAAAAAGGGAATTAAAAATATCCCTTATGTCAAAAATCAATTAAAGAAAGAATTATTGAGGGCTTTGACTGATTTTAATTTTAATTATGCAGATACTGTTTATCCATCAGATGCATTAGCAAAATGTGATATAGGCTTAAGTTATAAAATTCCTGAATTGGTATTCGAGTGGGCTAATAAAGTTAAAGTAGCTTCTCCCCCAACAGAAAATGCTTTCGTGAAATATCACCTATCACTCAAAGAAATGAGTGCTTTACTATGGGATATCAATAAGAATCAAGCGCAAATAGAAGATTTATTTGCTGATATGAGGTCATATGTGGAATATGTTAAGTATGATATTGAGTACAATTATTTAAGTATACGTTTTTTATATTGGCATACTTATTTACCTCGTCCCGTAACTGAAGAAGCTATAAAGGCTATTGAACCTTATGTGCAGTCAAAATGGTATCAAGATGAAAGTTTAGCCTTGTCTTTTTTTAATAAACGAAGTCTATATTTTTGTAAACATCTTTACTTGGAAGTTAAAGGCGATTATGAAGAAAGTTTAGCTTATATTCAGCGAATAGTGGATTTATACGATGCTCATAAATATGTGATTAAACAAAAGACAGAATGCTTTATAATTGATTTCTCTAATTTACTATTTACCTATTTTGATCTTAATCAATTAGAAAAAGTCCCTCAACTACTTGAAAAGTTTGATTCATTTGGAAAGGAGTGTATTGCTAAAACGGATGGAGGCTATATTAACTATCAGTTTCATTATGTGTTGGTTTATGCTTATTATTATCATCTTACAGAGCAAACAAACAAAATGATACAATTGATTCCTCTTGCTGAAAAATACTTTTTAACCAATCAATATAAATCATTAGAGCATAATTTAGTTTTTGTTTATTTTTTTATTATCAACTCCTTTTTTATAGAAAAGAATCAATACCAATTAAGTTTATGGTTAAAAAGATATTACCAGCAAGATTTTAGAACAAATCATCCTAGAATACAATTAGTGATTCGTTTTATTGAAATCGCTTTTCAGATTGAAAATGGGCATTTTAAATTAGCCAAGTCCTTCTTAGAAAGAATTAAGTATTTCAAAAATAAAATGAAATTGACTTTGCCTATAATTCCTATATATAGCAGTATATTTAGGCATTTAATGCGAGATAAGATTGTTAATGGATCAGAGAAGAAATTAGAACTCATTAATAGCTTAAAAGAAAATACACAGCAAATGTCAGGCACTAACCAGAGGTATTATAGAGATGTAGAGCGATGGCTAATCAATAACCTTGAACAAGATAAATAGTAGAATCGTTACAAGAAGTATGATGAAAGATTTTTACACACTTAGTAAAGTGATTCGACAAAGACGGTCTATATTTCCAGAGCAATTTTCTGGAGAACAGATAGATGATGAGCTGATTGAATTATTATTAGAAAATGCAAATTGGGCTCCAAATCACAAACATACGGAACCTTGGCGATTCCATATTTATACAGGAGTAGCTTTGGAGCAATTAGGGTGTCAACTAGCAGAATGTTACAAGTCATTTATACCTCCTGAACAATTTAGACAACAGAAGTATGATAAAACCATTAAAAAGGCGCAGCTTTCTAGCCATGTGATATTGATTAATATGCATCGAGAACCAGGTAAGGAAAAAGTACCAGAATGGGAAGATTTAGCAGCAGTATCTTGTGCAGTTCAAAATCTTTGGTTGACAACACAAACATTAGGCATTGGCGGATATTGGAGTTCACCTGCTTATCTACCCAATGTAGTTCCTGCACTTCAATTACCAGCAACAGAGCAATGCTGGGGCTTTTTTTATTTAGGTATTCCCAAAAAGGAGGTCAAAAATACGTCGAGACGCAAAGCCATTATAGATAAAATTACTTGGAATAGATAGGCAATTCAAACATGGAAAAGATATGATGAAACTATTGTTTCTTATAGCTTGATGAATAAAGGTTTTAGTCGAGTTATTTATTGTGCTTATTTGAATGTTTTCAACATAAATGGATTAGTTTTCTAGTTTACATGATATTGTCTATGGGACTTTTAATTAATTTAATAAAATAATCACTATAGTGTCATTTAAAAATGACTGATTTTTTACAATACTAATTTGTTAGTAGATATAATTAAAATAAATCATGTTTTTTGGGCGATTTTAATAGTTATTGCAATCTGTTTTTATATGTAGAGTAATCGTATTGTAATAAAATAAAATGATTAAAAAAAAATTAAAAAAAAATAAATCATTGATTTTGAGAGTGTTAAATTAATATAGTCCAGTAAAATAAGCTTTTTAGGATTTGTCTTTAAAAACATAGCTTTGAAAGCAAAGCTTGACTATTAAAAAAACAAATTAATAATATAAAAGAACCGTATAGTATTATTTTCTAAATAGATCGATGGGTGTTTATTGTTAAGTAAAATTGAAAACAAGCAATGAATATTTTTGACAGAATAATGTTAGATTTGTGATTGTATTAATGAAATTGTTGTTGGGTAACTATTCATTAGTGTCTTTTTTATGTTTTGAAAAATATCAGCTCATTTACTTTTTAAGCTAAATGAGGTCTATTGGTGTTGAATAATTAAGATTTTGTGGAAATGCAATTTTTTGAAATGATTTATTTGCACGAATATTGATATAAAAGCATATGAATAGACAT
>JAHDFT010000085.1:3299-14298 GCA_020628015.1 Bacteroidota bacterium | reverse complement strand
AAGTTCTTAAGACTTGTTTCATTTTTTCCAAAAAAACTTTCCACGGGATTTGTCAGAGAACCGAATGTAAAAAGCTCTATTATGCCTAATGTTCCTGTAATTTTTATTATGCATCCTTTTTGAAACATTAAGAAGAGTTAAGTGGATTAAGTGTTTTACTCCTTAATATTTTCCTTAATTTCCTAATGTTAAATTCTTTTCAAGACCCATAGGAAATCATAAAAATACGACTAATTAGGTTTTAACACCTTACCATGTGCCAATAATTTACCATCTTTCAATAAGGCTGGTGTAATCGTTTCGTGTTTTTTGCTACTCAGATTAGGTAAAAATTGGAAATAGACCTCATTAGAGCCATCAAAATAGACTGTTTGAATGTCGTGCTTACGCAAGAAATTAGGAACCATCTTTGCATTGATAAGCGCGTGTTTGCCATCAGAGGTTTCATAAGCCTCAATAAATCCCTGCATCAACTCCAATAATTGATTGTCTTCCTCGATACTATTGGGGCTGCTTTCTTCCAAAATATAATCGAGTCTATTAATGGTTTTATGAAGGGAGTAAAAAGTACTACGCAAGTCAGCAATAAAACCATTTGATTCTACAGAGATGGTGATTTTAGGAGTCGTATTTCTTTTGATAGTATTTTGGTCAATTTCTTCATCCAAATTAGCCAATTGCGCTGCTTGCACCTTTTTATTTAAGTGCATTCTGATTAATTCAGAAATAGCTATAGAACTCAATAGGGCAAAGAAAAAGCCGTAGTTGGGAAATTGTAGGAGGAGGGTAAAAACAAGCCCAAATACGATAAAGGCGAGTTGCAAAATACGAATGAAATCATCGTATTTACTCTTTTTTAGCTCAAAACCACCATACATAGAAGCGGTTTCTTGTTGTTTCCAAAGTTCTGTTTTATTAACTGATAACATCATTGCCATAGCAGATTTTACCAAAGCAACTAATTGTATCGCATTGCGCTCCTTAGTTGGGTGCTCTGGATTTTTATAACTATCTGCCACCTTATCCAGAAATCGACTAGTGGTATCATAAACCGCTTTAGGCTCTGGATTTTCTTGAACTTGCTTGCGTAAGTGTTCAATATTGGCTTCAAAAATATCAATTAAACTATTCATGTGATAGATTATATGGTAAATATTTTATGCTTGATTTATGTCTGCAATTTTGGAGACTGTACTAGGTAAACCCGTAAATCAACTCAATTTGTTCAATTTAATCAATTATTTCGACGAGAAGAATATAGAAGGTTACTTTTTTGAGTGGAGTTGAACACGAATCCATTATTGAAACATTTCTAAGCAAGCTTTAGCTATTTTAAAATAAATACTTGTATGTGCAAGTAAAATGATTTACCTTTGCCATATGCAACCACCAAAAAAAATACCAACACCAAATTTTGATCGGATACAGCCGCAAACCTGTGTCAATGGTAAACTACGTCGTTTGCACCGCTTAATTAATTCGGCTTATCAAAGTAAAATCAAGCCTTTTGGACTAAGAGGGAGTATGTTGTCGATTTTATTTATTATTGGTAAGAAGCCGAATGTCAATCAGAAGTTTATTGCGGAAACACTAGTATTAGACCAGTCAACGATGAGCCGAGATTTGAAGAAATTGGTTAATAAGGGATGGGTAAGGATAAATAAAGGCGAAGACTCTAGGCATTCAAGCTTAGAATTGACCAATGAAGGCTATGAATTACTAGAGGAAATAGCTCCTATTTGGGAAGCCCTACACCATAAGGTAGAAAACATCTTAGGGCAGTTCAATATCCAACACATAGATGTATTGATTAAGGCAATCCAAACCAATTTGATCGATTTAAAAGCAGAATAAACAAAAAATCATTTTTTTAAAATAATACTTGCATATACAAGTTTTTAAAATTCCAAATTATGTTAACAAGTGTTCCATTACTCCTTTCAATTGTTTTTATCCTGATTACATTGATTACTATAGGATTATTTTATTGGGCAAGTCATCAATCAAAGTCTTTTTTGATGGGGGCAATTGCTTGGACCTTATTGATGTCTGTATTGGCTTTGATAGGGATTTACCAGAATACTGAAGCTGTGCCGCCTAGAATTTTTGTTTTGGGTATTTTACCAACTTTTGTGATGATGATTTTGGCTTTTAGTACTAAAAGCGGCCGTGCATTTATTGATCAACTCAATTTGGAACGCTTGACTTATATGCATACCATTCGTATTCCTGTTGAAATTGTTTTGCTCTTATTGTATCAATATGGTGCAATGTCGATTTATCAGACTTTTGAAGGAGCAAATTTTGATATTTTGGCTGGTTTGACGGCTCCCTTTATCGCTTATTTTGGTTTTGTAAAGGGAAAATTAAGTAATCGAGCAATATGGATATGGAATATTGTGTGTTTACTACTTTTGACGAATATCATTATTATATCAACGCTTGCTGCTCCTTCTCCTTTTCAGCAAATTGCCTTTGATCAACCGAATATTGCCATTTCTTATTTTCCATTTAATTTATTGGCTACAGTAGTGGTACCACTAGTATTTTTTGCTCATTTGGTGGCCATTAAAAGATTGTGGAAGAAGTCATGAATTTTTTTTTAAAAAGGTTCACCTTCTATGAACTTTTACATTAGAAGGGTGGTTATCATAGCTCGTTAGAATTTTGATCAAAAGTAAAAGCAAAAGATTTTGAATGTTATTGTTAATAGAAGTTTAATCAGATAAAATAAAAGCGTGAATTTTTTTTATTTTTTTATGATTTAATAGGAACTATACTGAACTCAATTGCCTTACAAGAGTGTCACTAAGATACAAGCGATTTTTGGACAAACAATACAGCATTTTCACCCTTTATTAACCCTCTCTAAAAGAGCCATAACATTATTATATAGTCTACTAAGACAAACAACAATTTTTATTTTTTGCTTTTAATGTGGCTGTTACTTTTCTGTAAAGAAATGTAATAGAAAGGAAACCTACGTAATATCTCATTGTGAAACACTCATTCTTTAATTTTTAAATTTCATATCATGAAGAATTTCTTGAACAAACTGGTGAAGGGTAAAGGTACGAATGATACACTTTCACAAAAGGAAAAAGAGGCGGTAAAGGTTGATAAAGCGCAGAGAGAAAGGATTTACGTACCTATCATTTTTTAATCATTATTTCGGGCTTTCGAGCTAATGAATTCCCATCATTTTTTAACCTTTTAAACTGAATAAACATGGCAAAATTAATTCATGGAATCAAGCAGTGGTGGGGGAATGGAGAAAATGAAGTTCCACATCACGAACTAGAACAAATCAAAATTGAACAAGCCAAACACTTAATTAGTCGGGCAGTGTTCTAGTTCTTCACTTTATACTCATGCTTAAGACTTAATGAGTTTAGAAAATTAATATAAAATTTATTTGGTATTTATTTGTGTTGTTATAATTATTAGTGGTTAGATAGTATCTAACCACTATTTTTTTTGCCATAAGTCATGTAGTTGTTTGTTTGTTGGGCTGTTAGTCTTTGTCAAATTGAAATTTTTTCAAGAAAACATCAATCATTGTAACAATTTTTTGAATGTCTTTTACAAATACTTGCTCATTTGGTTGATGATAAGGATAAATCGCTGGTTCAATTGCAATGCATGGAATATAGTATTGATGATCTCGGTTGAAATATTTTCCATAGATTCGATAATCATTATAGGCATCAGCAATAAGCAATGGGTGATGTTGGTGTTTAAGGAAGTTGACCACTTCTCTTGTCCGTTCAACAAGTTTAGATTTTGCGGTGAAATTATCTGAGTGCCATGGTCTATTATAAATAGCAATACCCGATTTACCTCTAAATTTAGGAGTCACATCAATATTGAGTACAACAGATGGAATCAGGTCATTTTTTCTTAGATACTTGGTAATCCGTTTAGCTCCAATACCTGGAAAAAGACCAACACCTCTATCTCGCAATAATTCAGGGCTATTTCTAAGATTCGCACTTTCCTCCATTTCAGACAGCAGAATCAATAGGGGAGGATAGGTTTCTGATTGGCTTCTTAACATAAAATGGAGACAAATACCCAAACCTACTGCATCATCCATTAAACCTACCAAATGACCATTTTCTCTAAATGCGGTCAATTTTTCAGGAAAGTCTACTCCAAAATGGTTGATTTTATCTAAGTGGGCTGCTAATGCAATAGGCGGACCTGCTAAGGTTCCAGGAACTTCAATGACTAAGTTATTTTTGAAAATTCTTGTTACTTCAATATCTTCAACTTGGGCAACTAAACGTTCTATTAATGGGTAAAGGCGTTCTTCATAAGTGCTGAATGAGGGAATTGCTGCTACATTTAAAATTAAATCCAATACGTCCATATGTGTTTTTTTTTGATAGAATTATCCTTCTAATACAAAATAAAGAAGGGCTAATCCACCACTAATGCAATGATTGTGCTTAATATAATAAAAAAGTATAAGCAATTAAGTAACAACTAAAAAATAACTCTCACATCTTGTTGTTTAATTTGCCGCTATACTTTGTTAAAAAGCCTCGCCGATGCTCGCATCGTCTACGTTTTTTGCCTCGTCTAGCGACAAATTAACCGAACAAATATGCCTAATTTATTTTTTGCTTGTTACTAATGAAATTTAATTTGATTTTGAAAAAAAAGATTTGAAGATGTGAGCTTTTTTGACATTTGTAAATATCTTGATATATAGAGTGATAGAGGATTTTTTTTCTGGTATAGAATTACATGAAAAATGTTGCCAACAAGTAATTTCTATTTTTTGCCCTACCTATTTCTTTTTTTAATTTTTTTGTTTTAATTTTAACACAAAATTAAAACTTTGAGGAATGCACCATTCTATTTTTGCTTCCTAATTGTTTTCTAAATATTGAAATATTGCTTTTTATTTCTATGATAAAAAACTAGTTTATTCGCTTTTAGTCAGGAATAGGAAATGGTATAGTTAATTGTTATTTTAAATGCCGATTTAAAGTTCACGACACGATGCTGGTATATTATCCAACCCAACTACAATTACAAAGCTATATTTTATAATTAATAGCTTGTCTAAATAAAGTTCTCTCGCAAAGTTAAATACTAATCACTAATTATTTTTTAGTTTTTTTTATCTCAAAGCCTAAGCCAATCTAATTGTCACTAATAAATTTTATTTTTATTTTTAGTGTCTTTCAAAAATTAACTAATGTATTGATAGTTAATGCCATAGAAAATAATAGAGATGAACTAAAAATAGTTGAAGCTAAAAGGATGTAGTCCTTTTGTCATTTTACTTGGATAGTTAATAATAATTTGTTAAATTTGCATTGTTGTTTGTTAAGTTGGTCAAATATACTGTTATTGTATTTTTTAAGGAGAATGCAAAATAGATTAAAATTTATCCTATTTTTTGCTCTAAGAACAGTAAAAAAGTCATTTTGATTGACAAATTTAACTCTATACTTTGTTAAAAAGCCTCGCCAATGCCCTGCATTGTCTACGTTTTTTCTGTCTAGTGTCAAATTTGCTTTAGCAAAATTAATTATTAACTAATTTTTCGCTGGCTCCTTACTACTTAGGAGGAGTAAAAAATAACTGTTCAATTTTGATTGATAAATTTAACCCTGTACGTCGTTAAAAAGCCTCGCCAATGCCCTGCATTGCCTGCGTTTTTTGCCTCGTCTAGTGTCAAATTTCCCTAACCAAAATTTGTAAATTTATTTTTCACTTGTTCCTTACAAATTATTTTATCACTAAATTCTTGTATGATTTTTTGGTGTAAAACTATAACAAAAATAGAAAAACATATATTTTAATTTAAATTTTTTAATGGGGGCTTATTACTCCCATATATTTAGTTGTTAAACTGTTATTAAACTGTTAGTCATGCTCTACAAACTTCCTTTAAAGAATTCTGACAAAATGGTGATTGTGTCAGAAGATGTTTATGAAGATTTAATCAACAATGAATATTTTCAAGAAGTTGATTTACTAAAGAATCTTCGCATCCACTCTTATGGTTATGCTTTCTATCAAAAGAATTACCCAAAGCCATCAGGTGGATATAAGAATGTAACGATTTATTTGCATCGTTATATTGCGGAGAAATTTGTACCAAAACCAAAAAGTAGTAAACGCTTGTTGGTAACATTTGTGAATGGTGATCGCTTGGATTGTCGTACAGAGAATATCATTTGGGCAACCTCTTCTCAAATTATCAGAAACATACCTAATCATCTGACTACTGATGATACTTTGTCTGGTTATAGAGGGGTATATAAATTGCCTAGTGGTAATTATCGTTCTGCGATTTTTAGGGGTAAGAAGCCATTTGAATTAGGTGTTTACAAAACGGCTGAAGAAGCTGCTTTGGCTTACAACAAGAAGTCTATTGAATGGTTTGGAGAAACAAGAAGCCTGAATAAAGTGCCTGCGGAACATGTTCCACAAGAGTACTTGGATGAAGTAGAAAAAATCAAAGAGGAAAGAGCCACAAAATTAGCGGCTGGAGAATTAGAGATTTGATCTATGTCATGTCCTTGATTTATAGATTGTAATTACTTACATTCAACAGTAGTCTTTATATTTTGAGCTTGTTGATTGTAAGTAATTACCTATTATAGTTTAAGAAATTAGTTGCTCCTCTTTGGGATGGCGAGTATTATATCTACTCAATCCATATATTTTCCTGCTCCCCTTCTTAATTCTTTTAAAAATTCGGAGGCGAAGATAAAGTCATTCAGGGCTTGATTCTTGCTTCGCAGGATTTCTTTGCTATTACCTTCCCATTCTTTATATCCTTTATGTAAAAAAACAACCTTCTCACCCATTCCCATGACCGAATTCATGTCATGTGTATTGATAATAGTCGTGATATTATAATCTCTAGTGATACTTGTCAATAACTCATCAATTAAAATAGACGTTTGAGGGTCTAAACCTGAATTGGGTTCATCACAAAATAAGTATTTAGGATTTAAGACAATAGAACGAGCAATGCCTACCCGTTTCATCATTCCGCCACTAATTTCTCCTGGATATTTATCATTAGCTCCTATAAGATTAACCCTTTCCAAACAAAAATTAACTCGATCCATCTTTTCTTTGGTCGTCCAGTTGGTAAACATATTGAGTGGGAATAGGACATTTTCTTGTACGGTCATCGAATCAAATAAAGCACTTCCTTGAAAAAGCATTCCGATTTTTTGGCGCAATTGCTTTTTTTCTTTTCGGCTCATCTTACTAAAAGCCTCATTATCATAATGTATACTTCCACCTGTTGGCTCAAATAAGCCAACAAGACATTTGATAAAGACCGTTTTTCCAGAACCACTAGTCCCAATAATCAAATTGGTTTTCCCTGCTTCAAAAACGGTTGAAATGCCTTTTAATACCTCTTTATCACCAAAGGCTTTTTTTAGATCCCGAACTGTAATCATACGTATCTTTTTGTAGGTGATTATTTATGTTAATAAAACGGCTATAATATAATCAAAAAATACGACTAATATACTTCCATTGACTACTGCTTTTGTACTTGCTCTGCCAATCTCTAAGGCTCCACCTTCTACATAGTAACCATAAAAGCAGGCTACAGAGGTGATTAGGAAAGCAAAAACGACTGCTTTAACTTGCATAACGAATACATTATAAGGATCAAACATGTAACGCAAGCCCTTAATGAACATTTCTGGTGCTACACCTGCATAAGTAGCAGCTAATAAACCACCATAAATGCCTAAATAAGCAGAAAGAATAATTAATGGTGGGACAATGATGAGGGAAGCAATAATTTTAGGTGCAACTAAATAAGCTGTACTATTGATACCCATAATTTCTAAGGCATCAATTTGTTCAGAAATTCGCATAGTACCTAATTCACTAGCCATATTAGAACCTACTTTTCCTGCCAAAACAAGGGAGGAAAGGGTAGGGGCAAGCTCAATAATCATGGAATCTCGGATAATGAAACCGAGTAAATAAGGAGGAAACCAACCTCCTAATAATTGAGCAGCAAATTGAACAGCAGTTACCGCACCAGTAAAGAAAGAGATGATACCTACAATGACCAGAGAGCCAACACCGATATTATTCATCTGGCGTAGCACTTCTCGCCAATACATCCGCATGTTTTCTGGGCGGCTAATCATGCGTCGTAGCATAATGGCATATTTCCCTAAACTCGCTAGTATTTCCATGAAATCTTTTTAGTGTGGTATAGTATAAAGGTTGTCAACAAAATCACCATTTCTTATAATAACATCGCAGCCAACATATAGTCGAAAATTAGAATGAATATATTGGATTGTACAACAGCTCTTGTGCTAGCTTCCCCAATTTGTATGGCTCCTCCACTAACATGATAACCATGATAACAAGAAACGGAGGCTAATAAAAAAGCAAAAACAGCTCCTTTGATTAGCATTAATTTGACATAAAATGGTTCATAAAAAGCATGTAGCCCTCTTTCGTATACTGCCAATGGCATTAGATCAGATAAGACTACTGCCAGCATTCCGCCTATAATGCCTAGTAGTGCAGCGATAATGATGAGTAATGGAACAGTAAATATAGCAGCGAGAATTTTGGTGCCTACTAGATAGGCGGAGGTATTGACTCCCATAATATCTAGGGCATCAATTTGTTCGGTAATCCTCATATTACCTAGCTCAGATGCCATATTGGAACCTACTTTTCCTGCTAGAATCATACAAGAAATAGTAGGAGCCATTTCGATAATCATGGAGTCACGAACGATATAACCTATATAATAGGGCGGAATAGCAAAGTCTTGGACTTGATAAGCAAATTGCACCGCAGTTACTGCACCAATAAAGAGCGCAACTACAGCAACAATGGGTACGGATTCTACACCAATGGTATTCATTTGCCGAAATATTTCTCTCCAATACATCCGTATATTTTCTGGTCGGCTAAAAATACTGCCGATTAACATACTGTATCTTCCAATATGGTAAAATAATTTCATGTGTATTTGGTGGAGTTAAATTGGTATTTAAATATTAACCAGTTATCATTGATTGCTTAAGAAATTGACCATTAATATATCGTCAATGTGCATTTTGGAACATTTTTAAGGCGGGACTACTCATTTTCGCTCTAAAATTAAGCCAAAATAATGGGAAATCGTAATTTTTGTTAGTGGGGGAGGTGAAAGTGAGTTTTATTTTTTCTTATGTTCCTAAGCAACAAAAATATAATAATTGCGTAAAAAAAGGAGATGATCTGATAAATTTTGCGATTTATCAAGGATATTCAAAACAATCACATTTTTTTTGTAATAAAATAAAAATAATTCGGATGAAATAGACAAGGATTATTTTATGCTATTACCTATTAATTTTATTTCGCTCTAGTATGAAGACTATTATGATGATTGATGATGATGAGTCAGCTCATATTTATCACAAATTGATGTTAGAGACTGCTCAAATATCAACACAGACAGAGGTAATTAGTTTTATATCTTCTGTAGAGGCACTTAGTTATTTAAAGAATATAGCTGCAAATAAGGGTACTATACCTAATCTTATTTTGATAGATATCAATATGCCTGAATTGGATGGTTGGGAATTAATTCAGGAAATGAAGAAAATGAAGCTTATTGCCCAAACAAAGGTATATGTTGTTAGTCATTCTGAAGCTAATGTTGATCTAGCAAAAGCTAAGGCATTTAATATAGATTTTAAACAAAAATTTCTAAGTCCAGAATTTTTTAGAGGCGTTCTAAATGGAATAAATGAAAACATTTAATGAGCAAAAGTTTATTCAATTGGTATTGGATAGTAATCCGCAAGGCATTTTTTGGAAGGATAAAGATTCTAATTTTCTAGGTTGTAATATGGTCATTGCGAAATTGGCTGGTTTGAAACGTCCCGAAGATATTGTAGGGAAGAATGATTATGATATGCCTTGGTCAAAGGAAGAGTCAGACTTTTTTAGGATGGTTGACCGAAGAGTTATGGAGTCTGGCATTCCTGAATTGAATATTGAAGAGTTTATTACCAATTCTGATGGAGAAACGGATTGGATTAGAACTAATAAAGTACCATTAAAGGATGAGGAAGGCAATATTGTGGGGATTCTGGGAACTTATGAGGTAATTACGGTTCAAAAACAGTTAGAGTTGCAACTTAAAAAACAAAATGAAATACTTCAAAAAGCTAATGATAGATTGGAACAATTGAATGTAGATTTGGAGCGTTTTTCTTATGCCACTTCACATGATTTACAAGAACCACTTCGTACTATAGGTGCATTTATAGGGGTAATTAAAAATAAGTATTTACTTAATCTGGATGAAAAGGGTAATCAATATATAAGGTTTATA
This sequence comes from Bacteroidota bacterium, assembly GCA_020628015.1. GTDB lineage: Bacteria > Bacteroidota > Bacteroidia > Chitinophagales > UBA2359 > JAHDFT01. The sequence goes on along the minus strand of JAHDFT010000085.1, from coordinate 3,944 downwards.
GAAGATGGAGTCAGTCGAATGTCTAATATCATTAGAAATACTTTGAAATATTCTAAACTAGGTAAAGAAGAATTAGATTTTGAATTAGTAAATATTAATGCAATCATTGACAATCGCTTGATAGACCTCAATATGCTCATTGAAGAGAATAATATCGATCTGGTTAACGAAATCAATAATATTCAAATAAAAGGGAATCCAGATTTGTTAGGGACGCTTTTTTACAATTTGATTTTAAATGCGATTAAATATAATGATAATAAGTGTCCTGAAATAACTATTGGCTATTTAAATCAAACAGATCATTACTTATTTTATGTCAAAGATAATGGAAAAGGAATTCCAGAAAAATTTCAAGATAAAATATTTGAGCCATATGTCCGTTTAGATAATAATAGAAAAGGTCTGAAAGGGACAGGTCTAGGTTTGTCTATTTGTAGGCGAATTATGAATTTACATAATGGTAAAATTTGGTTAAAGTCGATTTTAGGAGTGGGTAGTACTTTTTTTATTGAGATTCCCAAGTAATTTTAGCCTAAGAGAATAATAAATTAGGGTAAAAGCATTTGCAAATTAAGCTATTTTTACCCTATTTTTGTCTCTTTATATAGTATACCATACTCAATCTAAACCTAAACCTAAACC
>JAHDFT010000085.1:1465-3199 GCA_020628015.1 Bacteroidota bacterium | reverse complement strand
CTAAACCTAAACCTAAACCATTATGACACCATATATCACTACTTTTACAAAAATCATTTCTAGTGCCAATACTGCATTACTCAAACTTAGTGAGGAAGAATGTGCCCACAAATCACACCCTAATAAATGGTCTAAAAAGGAATTACTAGGGCATTTGGTAGATTCTGCCTATAATAACCATCAAAGATTTTTGCGAGCAGCTAGTCAGGATAATCTGGTTTTTTGGGGTTATGACCAAGATGACTGGGTGATTAGAAACAATTATCAGGCTCGAACTTGGAAGGAGATTTTAGCAACTTGGTTGACGGTGAATTGTCATTTATTAGAACTAATCCAAGCTATAGATGATGATTTATTATATCGAAAAACGACTGATCATAATTTCGATAAAATTTGTATGAATCTATTGGAAAGCAAGGAGGAAACCTGTTTGAATTACCTGATTTGGGATTATATTTTCCACTTGGAATATCATTTAGTACAATTACTACCTGATTATCAATCTATTCATGGAGCATATATATCTAACTAATGGTTTATTTATAAGCTTTTGACAGTTTTTGCTAATATTTTCATTTTCAACTTGACAGGTCGCTTCGATGATGCTTAAATAGTTTGGTTATTTACTTTTCTATAGACAGTCAAGCCAAACATGTTATTAATCATCTTAGTAACAGTCAAAAATATCTGATTGACCAATTTACCCCTATGCTTCGTTAAAAAGCCTCGCTGATGCCCTGCATCGCTTACGTTTTTTGCCTCGTCCAGAGTCAAATTTCCCTAATCAAAATCGGGAACTTATTTTTTACTTGTTATTGATAATGAAATTTTATCAATAAAACACCCATGATCCGCAATTAAATCAGGCATTTCAGACAATAAGACCCATTCTAGGAGAAAAACCAATTGGTCATCTTCATCATGACTTACTACGATATGCTTATATTTTAGGGGTGCATCACCCGTATACTTCAGTTGATAAAAAAAGCGGTGATGGATTTGCTGTTTACTAGGCACCTCAAAGCGTTGGTAATCCAAATAACGAGCTGTTCCCAAGCCTTCCGCCAAGCCCGTTTCCTCCTTGATCTCTCGTTTTAAGGCTTCCAATTGTGTCTCGCCTTCTTCTATCGTCCCTGCTGGCACTTGCAAGCCTGCTTCGGGAAAATCTCGATGGGCAAAGATGAGCAGGGCTGGCTGTCCCTCCATTTCTCGGAGGATGTAGGCGAAGATTTTGTTTTTGTGTTTCATGGTTTACTAAAAATCTATCGTAAAACTCAAAGCAGGAATCCGATCTGATTGATAGATGGTAAATAGATCATTCAAGAAAGGATCGTATTCCTGATTTCGCACATTTTGATAATTGGTTAAATTCTGAATATCCAATGAAAGCATCCAGTAATATTTTGGTTTATTTTTGCGATAAGCAATACGAAGGTCAATGCGGAAATAATTGTCTAGACTTTCGGTGAAGGGTTCGTCAATTAAGCGTTCTTCATAAGCTGCAATGGAAGCTGCTTGGTCAATAGCCGTATATCGACGACCACCTGCTAAAAGTACTTTTCCTGCCAATTCTAAAGAACCGCCTTTCTTAAAGCCAAACTCTTTTCCACCCATAAAACTAGTATTGAATCGACCATCATACCTTGTACTATAACGAATGCCATTCTGAGGCACATAAGTTGCCTTAAAAACAGAGCCACTCACTAGGAAGAAAAACTGGTTGCTAAAGAATTT
>JAHDFT010000085.1:0-1365 GCA_020628015.1 Bacteroidota bacterium | reverse complement strand
TCTCGATCCCAATCCAAGCGAAGATAACCTGCTGCTAAAGTCGTTTTTAAATAGGAACGAGTGTCTATAAAATAAGTGTGGGTTAATCCTGTTACGCCTGTGGTATTGATGAAGTTATAATTCTGTCTATCTCTATATCTAGTCCATTCTGAAGAATCTTCGATGGCAAAAAGTCGCTCTGTACTATAACCACCTAATCCCCAAAAGTTAATATTAGATTTTTCACCTGTTGGAAAAAAGAAATTATAGGATAAATCTTGGAAAATATTGCTTTGATTGGGCTGGGTAATTTGTATGCCTATTGATTCAAAGATGGCTAGGGTAGAGTAGCGGTAATTGATTAAGAAAGAACTACCTTTTTCCTTAGAAATGGGAGCCTCTACCATTGCATCCAAACCTACAATTCCTGCTTGAATTCTATACTCTGCTCGTTCTGGATTACCTTTCCTAAAACGCATGTCCATCACCCCCGCCAAAGCATTGCCATATTCCGCAGAAAAAGCACCAGCCGAGAAGTCAGAATTACCCAAAACATTCACACTCAAAGCAGAAATACCACCACCACTAGAGCCTCTATGACCAAAGTGATTCGGATTGGGAATATCTATACCTTCTAATCGCCAGATCACCCCCCAAGGGTGATTACTCCTGACCACAATAGAATTTTCATTATCCTGATTGGCTTGACGAACTCCTGCAAAAGTAACCGCCATACGTCCAGGGTCATTGATACTCGCTGGGGTACGTTGTACTTGCTCCACAGAAAAGGCACGAGTACTAACCAATAAATCGACATTATTCGCTTTACTTTTGGATTCTTCAGCCGTAACCACAAATGTTTCTGCCATAACCACCATTTCTACCATTTCTACATTGAGGATCAACTCTTTACCAGAAGTAACCGCCACATTATTGGAAGTCCAAGGAGAATAACCTACAGAGGAAACCTGCATATTATTTCGACCAACAGGCACTTTTTCTAGGCGGTAATTTCCATATACATCCGCAGCCGTACCAATAGAAATGGTGCTATCGGCATTGTAAATCAATACGGTTGCGCCTGGAATACCTTGTTGCGTATCGCCATCAATTACTTGCCCTTTAACCGTTTGCGTTGGTTTTTGAGCCAGTAAGGAATGGCTCATAAAAAGCAAGCAGCAGCAGAGTGTTAAAATGTATCGTTTTTTCATAGGGGGATGCTTGTTTGGTGAGGTGATGTAGGAATGGAATTGACTTTTGTCATTATATTAATAACTGATACTACACAAAATATAGATTTGTTTGTACATCGTTGATTGCTTCCCCTGATGACTACTATTGTCTCTTCTTTGTCTTGATACAAAGAAGCAAAAATCAAGACTGTAT
>JAHDFT010000084.1 GCA_020628015.1 Bacteroidota bacterium | reverse complement strand
AAAGTCACTGTCATTGTCTAGCAAAGTCACTGTCATTGTCTAGCAAAGTCACTGTCATTGAATACGAACAGTAATCCCAAACAATTTTTCATCATAATTTATCTTACTTTTATTAAAAAAATTATATTATAGACACCTATTGAACCACTTAGCTCTTTCCCTCTTCAATCGACCTTATGGATTTTAGGTAAAATGTTTCAAAAATCCATAAAGTCTTGATTTTTGCTTCTTTTCATCAAGGGAATGAATAAATGATGTACAGTAAAAACTATACCTCACCTAACATCAATAAACAACATTTAAAAACCAATATGCACCTATCCATCATCAGCCCTGTATACGAAGGCGCAAATATTGTGGAACCATTAGTCAGAAGGATTTCAAAAGCGGCTGCAACCATTACACCCGATTTTGAAATCCTATTAGTAGAAGATGGGAGTAAAGATCACTCTTGGGAAGCGATCAAAGCGGTGAGTCAACAGTATCCACAGGTAAAAGGCATTAAATTGAGCCGCAATTTTGGGCAACATCAAGCCATTACCGCAGGATTGACCTATAGCCAAGGAGACTTTGTAGCCGTCCTAGACTGCGACCTACAAGACGATCCCGCCTTTTTGATTGATCTATACGAGCAAATACAAGAAGGTTATGAAATTGTCTTTACCCTCCGCAAGAAACGAGCATTCCAAAACTCCAGAAATTATATCTCCAAAGCTTATCAATCATTTTATAGACTCGTTACAGGTGTGAATGAATTTTATCGAGGAGACGTAGGCAATTTCAGTCTCTTAAGTCGCAAAGTGGTCAATGCATTCTTACAGGTCAAAGAGCAGGATCGCCATTACCTTATGGTACTCCGTTGGTTAGGATTCAAACACACTTACTTAGAAATTGCCCATCAAGAACGTCCATCAGGAAAAAGTAGCTATAATTTTCGTAAATTAGTGATGCTAGGCATTAGTGGTATCACGTCCCAATCCATTCGCCTACTCTATCTAGCAATCATTCTAGGCATAGGTCTCCTTGTTCTCGCCCTTATCAGCAGCATTTACTACCTATTTGCTCCGTCCATTGCATTATTATTCCTCAGTTTGTCCCTTTTTTCTACAGGATTAATAGTGACAACAATAGGAATTGCCAGTATCTATTTGGGGAAAGTTTTTGAAGAAAGTAAAAAACGACCTTTGTATATTGTAGAGGAAGAATGTTAAGCACAAGTAATCCTCTACCAAAAAATAAAAACATGAATTATCAAAAATACATTGGCTTAGAAAAACATACCAACCAAAGTACAATAGATGCCAATCTCGAAGCACTAGAACGCAATGGATATTTTGTAGTAGAAGGTGTATTTGATACGGTCGAATTGGCCATTATGCGCTCCAAAATAGATGTAGTTTGGGAAAAACAATTAGAAACATATGGCGAAAAATTACTCCACCAAATCGGAGATTATGGACAAATTCGCTGTATGATGGAAGATGATCCCTATTTCTTCGACCTTATCAACCATCCTACTATCTGGCAATACGTCGCCAAAACAGTCGGAGAAACAGCTATTTTACATCTACAAAATGGCATCGTTTTATTTCCAGGAAAAAAACACAATCAAGCCCGTTATCACAGAGATTTTGCCAAGGATTTCATTCCCTCCAAAATCCTCAGCTTCAACGCCTTTATCGCTGTTGACCACTTCACCGCAGAAACGGGTGGCACTTGGGTTGTACCACATAGTCATCGTTTTGAAAAAATGCCTAGTGAAGAATATTTGAAGAAAAATGCCGTACAAATCATTGCGCCGGCTGGTTCCATTATCTTCTTTGACTCGATGATTTGGCACAAAGGAGGCGACAATACTTCCCCCAACTGGCGCAGAGCGATTAATCAAATTTATACTCGTCCATTCATTAAGCAGCAAATAGATTACCCTGCCATGTTGAAGGGCAAAATAGAAATGGAGAGCAAACTCGCTCAAACACTAGGTATGTGGACTATTCCCCCTAAAAATCTAGCAGAATATCGAGTCGATCACCCTAGTAAACGCACCTATCGAGCTGGACAAGGTTAGGTATAATTTACTTCTAATAAAAATTAGCATTTTTAGTTTTTTAGTGTAATTTTGCAGCTTTATTAAAAGGTACATTTATTGTACATTATTATTGTCATTCGTTTCAATTAAATTAAAATCTAACATTATGTATTGGGCAGGAATTGTATTCGTTGTACTTATTGTTTGGTCTGTTTTTGTAGGTTTATGGTTACAAGCCGCAGATAATAAAAGAATAGAAGAACAAGAAAAGAGAAGATAACTCGAATAAATTGATCTTTTCACACAATTGTATTTATAGTTTCAAATAAATATCATGAATAACCCTATTCAAGAGCTACTCAATGCAGTACCCCAAGTAGGTACTGTTAACTGGATTGGTATCCGACCAGCGCATAAAGGAACCATTTTGGAGGAACAATCTATAGATCTTACAGTTACAGAAGGGATTATTAAAGATCATTATAAGAAAAAAAGTAACCATCGTCAAGTAACGCTCATTCAAGGAGAACATTTAGAGGTCATAGCTAAAATCTTAAAAAGAGAAAGTATTGACCCTAAATTATTACGCAGAAATATTGTCATTAGTGGCATTAATTTAAATTCTTTTAAAAATAAACAATTCCAAATCGGAACAGCTATCCTTGAAGCTACGGGTGATTGTGTACCTTGTTCGAGAATGGAAAAAAATCTTGGACCAGGTGGATTCAATGCCATGCGTGGTCATGGAGGCATTACTGCAAGAGTCATTCAAGATGGTAAAATTGAACTTGGAGATGAGGTTAAATTAATCGTTCCAGTTGAATAACTGACAAAGAATCATGATAAATATATAGACCTTGTTAGACTTATATGGCTGCGCACAGAAAATAACACTAAAATAAAACGCCTTATTATCCTATTAATCTATCCTTTCGGTAAAAAAATAGCATCCGTTTTTTATATTTTTTCCATTTACATTATTAAATTACAGCATCACACACTTACCTCGTTTTAAACTGTAGGTAAATAAAGCTAGTCTTACCTTACATAATTTCAAAAAGGCAGTAGGATTGTAATATATCCTATGCAAATCACTCCTCTACTTCTACATACACTTCAACACAAGTACACTATTGCATAATGTACTTTAATTTCAATTCAAAACCCACATGAACAAATAAAAAATAAGGAGTTTATTTTTTACTGTTCCCAAACTAAACCACTTATGAAAAAAGGTATACTTTCCCTCATCTTACTTTGCTTTTTTAGTATTCAAACACAAGCATTACCTTATTGTAGTGCCTCTGGTGAAAGCACTGCATCAGAATGGATACAAGCCGTTAATATCGCCTCTATTGATAATTTATCTGGTAACAATGGCGGTTATGGAGACTTCCTTAATGTTTCTACAGATCTCGAAAGAGAAAAAACCTACACCATCAGCCTAACGCCTGGCTATCAAGCCGATAATTTTACCGAACATTGGCGCATTTGGATTGATTGGAATCACGATGATGACCTCACCGATCCAGGAGAATTGGTCTATGATTCTGGACAAGGATTTGCTGGTCAAATCACAGGTTCTTTTAATGTACCTATTGCAGCCCTTACTGGCACTACATTAATGCGTGTATCAATGAAATGGGTAGGTAGATATGATGATGGTTCAGAAGACAATAATCCTCCAAATGCCTGCGGTGAATTTGAGTTTGGTGAAGTGGAAGACTATACTATTAATGTTGTTAATGCTCAATTGGGAGATGCTTATTGTGTATCAAATGGTGAAGGAGCTACTGAAGAATGGATTCAACAAGTTAGTATCGGCTCTTTAAATAATACCTCTGGAAATAATAATGGTTATGGTAATTATACACAAGTCAGTACCATACTCAATCCAGGTGCAACTTATGATCTTGGTTTAACGCCTGGCTATCGCACCGAAGCCTTTGATGAATACTGGCGTGTTTGGATTGATTACAATCAGGATAATGACTTTAACGATGCCAATGAATTGGTTTATGATGCTGGTGGTGGATTAAAGAATCAAATCAACACAGCCATTACCATTCCTAATAATGTCCCTAATGGAACGACAAGAATGCGTATTGCCATGAAATGGGTGGGACGATATGATGACGGAACAGAAGATTTAAGCCCTCCAAATGCTTGTGGTAGTTTCCCTTTGGGAGAAGTAGAAGATTATTCTGTGAATATACAAGGTATTATCGTTACGGATGACTACTGTGAAACAGGTTCCGATGATTCCAGTTATGAGTGGATTCAAAGAGTCAAACTAGGGGCTTTAGACAATAACTCAGGTAATGATGGTGGTTATGGCGATTATAGCAATTTAGCTACTGTCATTTCTAGAGGGCAACAAAATCCTATTGAATTAAGTGCTGGTTATAATGGTGGAGATGCTTTTACAGAATATTGGAGAGTTTGGATTGATTTCAACCAAGATAAAGACTTCAATGATCCTGGTGAATTGGTTTATGATCCAGGAGTTGGGCAATTGGCAACGGTGATTACAGATTTAAATATTCCTACCAATGTCAACTTAGTAACGACAAGAATGCGTATTGCCATGAAATGGGTGGGTAAATTTGATGATGGAACAGAGGACAATGATCCGCCTAGTTCTTGTGGTAAATTTTCACTTGGTGAGGTGGAAGATTATACTGTAACTATTGTTGAAGGGCAAGATAATTCTCAAGCTCCAATCAGTAGTTTTGAAGCGACGGTTACCGAAGGGCCTACACCACTTAGTGTCATCTTTATTGACCAATCGCTTAATAATCCAACTAGCTGGAACTGGACTTTTGAAGGAGGAGAACCAGCTACGTCTACTGAACAATATCCAGCAGTCATGTATGAAACACCTGGATTGTATAGCGTCAGTTTGACTGTAGCTAATAGCGCAGGTAGCAGCATGACTACAAGAGAAGGATACATTAAGGTCAACTTCCCTAATAATGCCATCCAGCCAATTGCAGACTTTATTTCTTCTAATGCCAATGGAACAGCACCGCTTACCGTATCCTTTGTTGATCAATCCCTCAATAGCCCGAATAGTTGGGACTGGACTTTTGCAGGAGGAACACCTGCTACTTCTAAAGAGCAATTTCCTACAGTCACCTATGAAAATCCAGGAACTTATTCTGTTACCCTTGTTGTCAGCAATGAAGCAGGGACGAATGTCATTACCAAAGATGATTATATTGTTGTTACTCCACCAGCACCGATTGTCATTGCACCAATAGCCAACTTTATTTCCAATGTGACTTCTGGTGAAGCTCCACTAGTGGTTAATTTCTACGATCAATCAGCTAATAATCCAGATCAATGGAATTGGACTTTTGAAGGAGCCAATCAATTCAATTCTTCTGAGCAAAATCCAACGGTAATCTATAACTCACCAGGAACTTACGCAGTAGAATTATCTGTCAGTAACTTAGGTGGTTCAGATGTGGTTAAAAGAGAAGGTTATATTACGGTAGGTACGGCTCCAACCGCTCAATTTGGGGCAAGTTTACGGGAGGGTAACGCACCGCTGACGGTTACTTTCTTCGATCAATCACAAAACAATCCTATTATTTGGGATTGGGAATTTCCTGGTGCAGAGCCAGCTTCTTCTAATGAAAAGAATCCAACTGTAACTTATGTTAACCCTGGTTCTTTTCCAGTTACATTAAAAGCAAGTAATAGTTTTGGTAGTGATATACTAACAGAAGAAGGATTTATTACCATCGGTTGGCCTGTTGGAATAGAGGATAACACACAGTATACCAGCTTATTGCTCTACCCTACCCCTGCCAAGGATTGGGTTAGCTTGCAATATAGTCTACCAAATGTTTCCAATATTCAATTAAATTTGTTTAATTTAATCGGGCAGTCTTTATATCAAGACTCCTTTACTGCTAATAGTGGTGAACATCTGTATCGCCTTGATATTCAACAGTTATCTTCAGGGACTTATTTCTTAGTCGTTAATATTAATGGACAAGAAGAAACCCTTCGTTTACTAGTTGAGTAAAGTATCTATTTATTCAAATTGTTGATGTACTAGTACCATTCAAAAATATAAGCTAGTACATCAACAATGACCATATTTTTCAACAATCAATGACGCAAGCAATAACTAAATCCAGAAGCTGGGTCAAAACGCTTATTAAAGTAATAGGTGCTTTGATCCTTTTGCTGTTTCTATTCATTCTATTCTTCTATTTTGCTGTTCGTTTGGGCTTTTTTGGCAGTATTCCTAGTAAAGAAGAACTCTTCAATGTTAAAAATCCTGTTGCCTCCGAAATTGTCGCTTCTGATGGCAAAACCATATTAGGTAAATATTATCTCGAAAATCGAAGTCAAGTTGCCTTTGGTGATATTTCTCAATACTTAACCCAAGCATTAGTTGCCACAGAAGATGAACGCTTTTTTGAGCATAAAGGCGTTGATTTACGTAGTGTAGGCCGAGTATTGGTTAAAAGTATTTTGATGGGAGATCGAAGTGCTGGCGGTGGTAGTACACTTAGTCAGCAATTGGCAAAGAATCTCTATCCTCGACAAGATCATGGTAGGCTCTCTATGCCTGTTAATAAAGTACGAGAAATGATTATCGCTTCTCGTTTAGAAAATATATACAGTAAAAAAGAACTCATTACCCTCTACCTCAACACCGTTTCCTTTGGAGAAAGAGCCTTTGGAATCGGCACCGCTACAGAACGTTTTTTCAGTACCACACCAAAAGACATCCTTCCAGAAGAAGCTGCTGTATTAATTGGGATGTTAAAAGCTCCTACCGCTTATAGTCCTCGTTTGAATCCCGAAAAATCACAAGAAAGGAGAAATGTTGTACTAGGACAAATGGTAAAAAAAGGCTACATTTCCGAAGCCAATGCCACTACCTTACAACAAAAACCACTTGTCTTAAAATACAATCGAAAAACGCAAAGTGATGGTCTGGCTCCCTATTTCAGACGTGTTCTACGTGACGAACTGAAAAAATGGAGTACAAACAATGTCAAGCTAGATGGCAGTAAGCACAATATTTTTAAAGATGGTTTAAAAATATTTACAACTATTGACCCTAAAATGCAGCAATATGCAGAAGAGGCAGTAGTAGATCATCTTTTTAATTTACAAGCAACATTTTTCGATCATTGGGATGCTGATTATCCTTGGGGAGAAGATGAAAGTGTTATTGATGCTGCTATCCAATCATCCAGAAGGTATAAAAGATTAAAAAAAGCAGGTTGGAGTGAAAATAAAATAGAGGATAATTTCAACAAAAAGACAAGTATGATTCTTTATTCTAAGGATAAAGAACAAGATGTCATGATGACTCCGCTTGATTCTGTGATTTATTATCTACATTTCCTACATGCTGGTTTTATGGCTATGGACCCACATACAGGTGAGGTAAAAGCTTGGGTCGGAGATATGGATTATGATTATTTTCAAAAAGATTATGTTCGCAATCAAAGACAAGTAGGCTCTACTTTTAAGCCTTTGGTCTATGCTAGTGCTTTAGAAAATGGTATTGCTCCTTGTCAATATTATCCCAATGAACGCTTTGTATATAAAGAATACGATGATTGGTCGCCTAGAAATGCGGATAATGAATATGGAGGAGCCTATTCGATGTATGGTGGATTAGCTAAATCAGTCAATACGGTTTCGGTGCAAGTCTTATTTGATGTGGGTTTGGATAAAGTCATGCAACAAGCACAGCGACAAGGCATTGAAAACGAAATTCCTAAAGTACCTTCGATTGCCTTGGGTACCGCAGAATTATCCCTCCAAGAGATGGTCAATGCTTATGCACCTTTTGCGAATGGTGGTTATGGGGTAAAACCGATTTTATGGACGCATATAGAGGATGTCAATGGCAAAATTATCGCCCAAAATGCACAAACCACCCAACAGAAAAAGCAAAAAGCCATGTCTTCGGCTACTGCTAGTACTATGACCCAAATGCTCCAAACTGTTGTTGATGCAGGGACAGGACAAAGATTGCGTTGGAAATACAATTTACAAGGGGAAATCGCAGGTAAAACAGGGACCACTCAAAATCACACCGATGGTTGGTTTATTGGTTATACACCAGCATTATTGGCTGGTGCTTGGGTTGGTGGTGAAAATCGCACCGTTCGATTTAGAGATATTACCAATGGACAAGGAGCCAATACCGCCTTACCCATTTGGGGACTTTTCTTCCAAAAACTGGCACAAGATCCATTATTTCAAGGTCTAGCCGAAAATCAGTTCGGAAATGGACAAGGAATTGTTGCAGATGTTAGTTGTGATTTGTATTCTAAAAATGGCAAGGGCAATCGTCCTGAAAATTCAGATATAGCTGATGCTGGCCGCAATGACAATACAGATATTTTCTTTCCTAAAGCAATTAAGAAAATTGAGGATGAAGGCTTGATCACCGTTATTGGTAAAGCTTTATTTGGCGATAATAAAAAATGGAAGAAAAAATCGAAGAAAAAGAATAAAGCTTCTTTAAAAGATACGCCTGAAAAATTTGCTAAAACCAAAGTGAATAGCAAAAAAGAGGAAAAGGCTAGAAAGGAGGCAGAAGAGGAACGGAAGAAGGTAGAGGAGGAACGGGAAAAAATGGAGAAAGAGCAGCGCAAAAAAGAAAGGGAAAATAGAGAAAAGGCAGAAGAAGAACGCAAAAAGGCAGAGGAGGAACAACGGAAACAGGAGAGGGAAAATAAGAAGAAAGTGGAAGAACAGCGCAAAAAGGCACAAGAAGAACGAAAGAAAATTGAGGAGGAACGGAAAAAAATTGAAAAAGAAGCTAAAAAGAAACGAAAAAAATTAGAGAAAGAACGGAAGAAAAAAGAACGAGAACGCAAAAGAAAAAAGAAAAAAAGAGATGATTAGAAATTGTGTTTTTTGCTGATTTTTAAATGGGGAAGCAAAGCCCTGTATTTGATTATCAAAAAGATACACAATAGATATATCATAAAATGAAACACAATTACTAACCACGGGAATCATTATACAATAGCTTGATCGCTTTTGTATAAAATAAATTCCTACCATAAACAAATAGTCCTATGTCAAAAAAAGACAAAAAAAATGAACAGGGCATCTTTGGTTCTTTTATGGAGGGCAAAGATGATAAAGGGATCTTCGGTTCTTTTAAAGAATCTGTAGAAGATATGGCAGAAAAAGTCGGGGAATTAGGAGATCAAGCTGCTGGTAGCCTCAAAGATGCAATAGGTGGTAGCGATAGTGAAGTTGATGCTGGACAAGTAGAAAAAGCCAAGAAAAAACGCAAAAGTAGAAGTAGCATCCTTAGACGTATTTTGATTGGTGATTATGGAGAGGAAGAAGAAACAACTGAAGAAGAAGAATCAGGTGCAAATACCGAACTTCCTGGTCCTATAATCGAAACTATAGAAGAGGATTGTGAAGATGAGGAGATACACGCAGAGGAAGATTGTGAAGAGGAGGAAGTTGCTGATACACCTGCTAGTACTATTCCTCCACTTGTGAAGCCTAAAAAAGAAAAGAAGAAAAAGCCAAAAGCACAAAAACCAGCTAAAACAGCAAAGGTTAATAAACCTAAGCCAAAACCAAAAGCTCAGACTCCACCTAAACCTAAGCGAAAAAGGAATTATATTGATGATGAGCGAGATTTGGAAAAAGCCATCAATCGTTATAATGAACGTGTAGAAGATTATGAAGATGGGGAAGACTGGGAATTTGGAGGTCGCAAATTTGACCCAGATGATTGGTCAGATAAAAACCTCAAAAAAATCGAGGAGAAATACAAAGAGATCGAAAAGCGTTTGGAGGAAAAGCACAAACAGATTCTTGAACAAATGAAAGAGAATCACAAAAGAAGAGAAGAACGCTTAAAAAGACAATTCAAAAACCGCCTAGAACGTGCCAAGCAATATCGTGGAGATGATGGTAGAAGAAAAGATAGAGACGATCTTCCTGAATGGGCAAAAAAAGAATTTAGAAGAGCTAAGGGTCATGGGAAAGGGAAAGGTCGAGGTCATGGAAGAAGCAAACAACGAAGAAGAAGAGAAAGAGATGATGATTAATCAATCATAAAAAGCAATAGAAATGACCTATCTTGTGCTATGTATAAGAGTTACACCACTAGGTCATTTCTATGCTCAATAAAAAAATCAATATGGTTATTAAACCATCCTAGTGTAAATGATTCTTACAGGTGTTCTCCTGCTTGATATTATTTTACGCAGCTCGCAATTATTAATTTCATTTCTAAATTTTCAATTATGACAAAAATAGCACAAACCCTTGCTGTTTCGATCTTTACCTTATGTTTGTTTCTAGTCATGCAAAATGATGTAATGGCACAAACACGGGTAAAAGCAGCACCTGCCAAAAAAACCATCCAAGAAGTAGAGAAAGAAATAGAGGAAGAATATGATGAAAATGGTGTGTTGATGCAGAAAAAACATAGTAAAAAAGTAGATAAATCAGCTAAAACAACCAATAAGAAGAGTACGAATGGTAAATCTATAGAAACGAAAGGAAAAAAAATAAATACCACTCCAAATCGTTCTAAAGATGTACAAACAGCTCCTACTCCTAAAAGTAGAACATCACCAAATCGTTCTAAAGACGTACAAACAGCTCCTGCAAGAACGCCAAATCGTTCTACAACACCTACCAGAACATCACCAAATCGTTCTAAAGATGTACAAACAACACCATCAAGAGGCTCTAAAGCTACTAGAACGAAACCTGCTGGAACAAGTACCAGAACTGCTCCTAATTCAAGAAGCAATACGCCTACAAAAACAACCAATACAAAATCTACACGTCCTGCGCCCAGTTCTACAAAGCCTGCGCCAACAAGACAAGCACCTAGTAAACAAGGCAAAATGGAACGTCAAGCTCCTTCAAAAAGTGGTAGTGTAAATAAAAAACAGGTGCCTAATAGAAATGTAGAGGTAAAAAACCAAAAAGGTAATACGCCTACAAAAACCAAAACACATAAGCCTAGTAATCACAAAAATAATAAAGGTAAAGTGAAAGGTAAAGGTAAGTATGACCAAATTGAAGATGGCTATCAAGGTAAAGGCGGAAAAGCAAAGTGTGGTGTTCCAGGTTGTACGCATCCAGGTAAACACGAAGGTTTACACAAACACCAAAAAGTATTAGCTCCTATTGAATAATCATTAACCAGCAATCAAAAATGGGTGATTATAAAACATTATGACCATCTAACAAACCGACGTATTGATATATGTCGGTTTGTTAGTTTATAGCTCTTCTACTCAGAAAAAACGGAATCGTTGCATAATTAGAAATATCTAAAGTATCATTTTTTAAATTCAACATGACCTTCAACTCATGCCGCCCATTTTCCAAATGCCCAATATCCAACCAAGTTAATATCCCCTTATGTTTATTATCTCGTCGTTCATGAAACAGCCAATCAATATTGGTATACAACTGTGTATCCAATTGTAAATGATAAAATTGTTTATAGCAATCCATAATCACCTCATCTTTCGCCTGCCTTTTTGCTCTTTTTTGATCAAATTCTTTTTCTTCTATTAATTTTACTCGTTCTTCATAATCACATTCCTGATGCACAGAATCCTCTAAAGCTCTAAAGTGCAATACAAATATCCTTAAATAATTCTCCTTAATGACATCTGATTGAATTTGAGCATAAGCCATTTTTCCTGTTGCTAAATTGGCATACTGTTCCTTATCTACTATAAAAGCATCTGTTTTAGGAACCAAATCCATATTATTCAATCTACCTGATACAAAATACTGAAAAAAGACCATACTAAGCCCCACATAAGCCAATAAACCCAAGAATAACTTCCACCTTGATACATTAGATACTAAGGTGTAATAGATATTTCTGTATAGAAAAGCTAAGGTGAAAAAATTCACCAACCGGTAAATGGGATAGTAAATCTTCGAAAACCACTTAATTCGTTTTAATAGACCTAAACTGATAAAATCTATTAAAAAAAGCAAACTCACTATTTGCCAAATCTGCTGATAGGTTCTAACAGAATTAATTAAAGTCTCTGGCGATACAAAGTTTTGCGCTATAAATATAGGTAACACTAAAAAGACAATGATATAGAGTACCACCCCTAATACAGCTAAAAAGAATAAAAAAGCAATGGCAAAGGTTGCACTACACCAGCGTTCTAAATAAAGAATGCTACTGGTTAATGTTACTTGTTTTTCAATAAACTCCTTAAAAGGACTGGCTAAATTCAATCGCTCATGATTAATTCCTTTAAAGGTATAACTCAAACCAATTAAACCAACCCATATAGATCGCAGGATAAGGTGAAAGGTAAAACCAATAATCAACCAAGCAATCGCTGTTTTGATTACTGCTCCTATCCCACTAAGTGAAAAAGATAATACCTCTCTTTGAATATGGCTTTCCCATACATTTACAGGCTCAAATAATTGAAAAAGGGCAAAAACAATCACCGCAGACAAGGCAACTTCTACCTGCCAGCTTTCATTTTGCAGCTTTTGCAACCATTCAGGCAATTCATTTTTATAGGGATTCATATCATTTTATGTGTTTTGTAAGCTAAATGCTAGGTTTAATCCACAAATTTAGGGTATCTTTGTAAGTGTATGATTACAACATACATATTATGTTATGTAACTACATTTAATATTATCAATTATCAGCAATATAAGTAATGATAACAGATTATATAGACCTTATTTTCATTACTAACTATTGTATGCTTATTTCATTACATTAGGTTTGGTTATAAAATGCTTATTTTACAACTAAACTTCATCCAATTTAACCACTAAAAAACCATAACCATTGTCCGCTCACCTAGATCAACTCCAGCATTTATATAAAGCATGGAGTGGGCAGGCTCCTACGATTATACAACCCCTGCCCCCCTCTGGCTCTAACAGAACTTATTATAGATTAGGAGATAGTCATTCTTCCATTATTGGTACTTTTGGTGCCAATAATAGAGAAAATGAAGCTTTCTTCTATTTAAGTCAACATTTTACAAATATACAACTTCCTGTTCCAGAATTGTATATTGTTGCTAAAGATCGGCAATATTATCTACAAGAAGATATTGGTGATTATTCCCTTTTTCAGTTTGTCAAAGATCATCGCAAAGATGATGCTCATTTCCCTGAAACGGTAAAAAATAAATATCAACAAGCACTTCGTCAACTCATTGCCTTTCAAATGGGTGGACAAAAAGGACTAGATTATCATCACTGTTATCCTAGAGGTACCTTTGATCACCAGTCTATTCTATGGGATCTTAATTACTTCAAATATTACTTCCTTAAATTAATCGGTTTATCCATAGATGAGCAGCTATTGGAGGTGGATTTCTATCACTTGATTTACTATTTATTGGAAGCTGATTGCAATTATTTTCTTTATAGAGATTTTCAATCAAGGAATATCCACTTGAAAGAGGACCAACTCTATTTTATTGATTTTCAAGGAGGTAGAAAGGGAGCTAGACAATATGATGTCGTTTCGCTTTTGTATCAATCTAGTATCAATATGCCACAAGCAGTTCGAGATGAATTGTTAGCTTACTATATGGAGCAACTCAGTTTACACATGTCTCTTGACCAAGCCAAATTTAGACAATATTTTAATGGTTATTTATTGATCCGATTATTACAAGTGCTTGGTGCTTATGGATTTAGAGGTTTATATGAAAAAAAGACCTACTTCCTAAATAGCATTGTAAAAGGCGTTAAAAATTTGACTTGGTTCCTAGACAATATTGACCTTCCTGTTGAAATTCCACATTTAAAAAAGCTACTTCATCAAATCCCAGAAGCACCTATTCTTCAACAATTCAATCCCATTTCCTTTCCAGCCAATCAATTGACCATTACGGTGAATAGTTTCTCCTATAAAAGAGCTATTCCTGATGATTTATCGGGTAATGGAGGCGGATTTGTCTTCGATTGTAGAGCTGTGCTGAATCCTTATCGTGATCCAGCTCTGCGAAAAATGACTGGTAGAGATGAGGCGGTTAAGGAGTTTCTAGTAACGCAAAGTCAAATTGACCAATTCCTCCAGCCAACCTTTGACTTGGTAGAGAAATCTGTGCAACGTTATTTGGCAAGGAATTTTACCAGTCTTTCGGTTAGTTTTGGTTGTACGGGTGGGCAACATCGTTCAGTCTACTGTGCAGATCGTATGGCGGATTTTTTACGAGAAAAATATGAGGTCAATGTGGTGGTTAGGCATATTGAACAGGAGATTAAGGGGTGGGTTAATT
>JAHDFT010000083.1 GCA_020628015.1 Bacteroidota bacterium | reverse complement strand
TCTTGATTTTTGGTTCTTTTGATCAAGCAAAAGAACAAACTGTTGTAATCAAGGGAGATAATAAATGATATGGAGGCAAATCTAGTGTTTACATAACATCTTTACTAACTAACATCATTATGAAAAATACAACCATAAATCCTAAAACAAAAAAGAAAAACCTTTTACTAAAGCTTACTCCTTTCCTAATATCAATTTTAGGGATGATTACCATTGGTCTGCTTTCATGCTCTGGCGTGCGAGCAGCCCATTTTTTACCCACATCTTCTAGTGCAATAGAAATAGAAGCCAAAGCTCCAACAGGATTCGGCAAAATTTCAGGCTATGCATGGTATGACGGAAATCAGGATGGTTGGAAAAATGAAAATGAATCATGGCAGCATGGCTGCTTGCTATTGAAGCAGAATAGCGAAATAATAATGGAAATATATCCTAGTATGTTGGATGGTTATTATGAAATAGACAGTATTCCGCCTGGTAACTATTATTTAACATCGGATGCACCTTTTCCCTTTTTATTAACAAGGGGAAATTATAATGTAGAGATTGAAGCGGGAACCCATTTAAGGGATATGCATTTTGTCCTTGCTTATTATGGCGGAGATGAACTTTATGCTAGTTTGAGAGGAGCTGCTTGGTATGATACCAATAATAATGGACTATATGATACTGATGAGTTAGGAGCTGATAGCATCCAAGTTTTTGCTGAATTAGATACCTCTTTTTGGTATCCTTTAAATCCCTCTAATCCATATCCAGATACAACTTATATTGATACCATTTTTAATGGTCGTTATCAGTTTCCTTTGACGGAATTAGGTAGTTATTTTGTCAGTATTGATGTTCCAGAAGGGTATCAAACCCCACAAGAGACTTATTATGGTGAGACAGGTATAACTGGTATGGGACTTACCTTTGAGCCAGATCCAAATCAAGGAGATCCAAATCAATTAAACTTTAGATTCCCTTTATATCCAATAAGTAATGATACCACCATAGAAGAAGAAACCCCTCCAGCAGAATTCGGCAAAATTTCAGGTTATGCGTGGATAGATACGAATCAAGATGGTTGGAAACAGGATGATGAATTCTGGGCTAGTGGAACTTTAATTCTAAAGCAAGGTAGTGAAATTAAGGCAGAGGTATGGCCTAGTCCTGAAGATGGTTACTATGAAATGGATAGTCTTCCTCCTGGTAACTATTATTTAACCTGGAATAATCCTGGACCCTTTATTGTAACAAGGGGTGATTATACTATAGAAATTGAAGAAGATACTCATTTAAGGGATATGCATTTTATAGTTATCTACACAGATGTAGTAGAACAATATACTGATTTAAGTGGTATGGTCTGGTATGATACCAATAATAATAGTTTATATGATGCAGGCGAGGTAAAAGCTGATGGAATTCAGGTTTTTGCTCAGGGAGATACTTCTTTTTGGTATCAAACTCCTTTAGATACAACTTATATTGATACGGTTTATAATGGCTATTATCAATTTCCATTTATTGAATTGGGAAGTTATTTTGTTAGTATTGATGTACCAGAAGGGTATCAAACTCCGCAAGAAAGCTATTATGGAAAAACAGAGAGTACTTTATTACCAGATGTAGAGGAAGATTATATACTAGAATTTAACTTCCCCTTATATCCAATAAGTAATGATACCACCATAGAAGAAGAAACAGATTACCCTACTTCCAGCATCTCTGGCTATGTCTGGATCGACGAAATAGCGAATAATGAACTAGATGAGAGCGAAATCGGCAATCATGGAGTCAATGATACCATCGTTTTGACCGATTTAGATGGGAATTGGTTTGATATTGTCCAAGTAGATACTGAAACGGGGGCTTATGAAATCTATGATCTGCTACCAGGTAATTATATCGTTTTTTTACTAGAAAATGGGTCTTCTAGTATTACTAATCCAATAGCTCGACATATTCTTAGTTTAGATTTAGGAGAACAAGAAACGGATCAAAACTTTATTCTTCCTTCTTCAGTAATAGATATACCTTTGACCAGCATCTCTGGCTATGTCTGGATTGACGAAATAGCGAATAACGAACTAGATGAGAGCGAAATCGGCAATCATGGAGTCAATGATACGATAGCTTTAACGGATTTAGATGGCAATTTGGTGGATATTGTCCAAGTAGATACTGAAACAGGAGCTTATGCAATTTATGATTTGCCACCAGGTAATTATATCGTTTTTTTACTAGAAAATGGGTCTTCTAGTATTACTAATCCAATAGCTCAACATATAATTAGCTTAGATTTAGGAGAACAGAAAACGGATCAAAACTTTATTCTTCCTTCCTCAGAAATAGATTTACCTTTGACCAGCATCTCTGGCTATATCTGGATCGACGAAATAGCAAATAACGAACTAGATGAGAGCGAAATCGGTAATCATGGAGTCAATGATACGATAGTTTTGACGGATTTAGATGGGAATTTGGTAGATATTGTCCAAGTAGATCCTGAGACGGGGGCTTATGAAATCTATGATCTGCCACCAGGTAATTATATTATAATTTTACCAGAAGAAGACATTACCAATCCCTTTAGTCCAGGAGAACATTATATTTTACTTAATTTAGATTTAGGAGAACAGAAAACGGAGCAAAACTTTATCCTTCCATATGAATTAGCAGGCTTTACTTCAAGCATCTCTGGCTATATATGGATAGATGAAATTCCTAACTATGAACGGGATGAAAGCGAGATTGGCTATGAGGGCGTACACAATACGATAGTATTAGAAGATTTAGATCAAAATGTACTCGCAACTACTGTGGTTGATCCCGAAACAGGAGCCTATCTATTTGCGGATGTTCCACCTGGGACTTATATTGTTACCTTAGATCAGGATACCCCACTTGGTCCCTATGAAATAATGGATGTTAATATTATTGTTCGTATAGATATAGGCACACATCTAACAGCGAAAAACTTTATACTTAGCCCATTAGATGTAGGTTTGGGAGAGCCAGAATTACTAGAAACACCTTTACACGCCTATCCCATTCCTTGTAAAGACTTTGTAAATATCTACTCCATTGAATTCGTATTGACAGGTTATACGATCTATAATGTGACAGGTCAAGTCGTTCAATCAGGATCGGTAGACCCCAATCACGAAATACGAGTGGATTTACCTTTATTATCTCATGGCATATATCATTTAGAGTTGACAACGGATACAGAAGGAGTTATTAGACGAGAAATTGTGGTGGTGCCTTGACATTAAAACATATTAGAGCATACAAAAGGGATGGAAATATTGATTTTCATCCCTTTTGTTTTTGGTATTAGAGACAAGCTTCATTTATTAATTCCTTGATGTTTTCTCTTATTAAAATCAACTTGTTAAAACGCTAAAAGCATCAAATTTCTATTATAATTTAAGCATTTTAAGTATTTTTTGGCCTGTAGGACTAATCAAAACCGCATAATAAATGCCTTTCGGGAGCTGATGCGCTGCGAAACGAGTTTGATAAATGCCCATTGTTGCTATTTCTTGATCAATTAATGTAGCAACCTTATCGCCACTAATATTATAAATATGAAGAGAGATTTTCTCATCATGCATTAAGGAGTAGCTAATATCAGTATAATCAACGAAAGGATTAGGACTATTTTGATATGCTTGAATCTTACTTGTTTTGGGATGACCATCTAAAGGCGAAACAGGAATAGGACAATAGGTAGGAACGATATGAGAACCAGACGGAGGACAATCTCCGCAAGCCTTCCATTTTTTATCTTCTAATGGGATATTAGCAAGGCAGTTATTGTCTGCTATATCATGAGAAAAACAAGTACAAAAAGTTTCTCTGTGATGCAGTTCTCCACTCAGATAATAATTATTCAAAGTAAGATTAGTGTTAGTATTAATGACTGAAGATGAGGACTCTACATAAAAAACATATTTTACTGTTTGAGGAACCTGTCTATTACATTGAGGTTCAAAATCTGGTTTTTGTGGACGATAAACAATTTCTACCGTTGCTATCGGATCATATACTGCCCTCACACAAATAGGAGTAGAGGAGTGATGAGCAGTAGAAATGACACAAGCAGTTAGATAATCTCCTGATACAATTGTGCCTTCAGGAAAATTAATCAGTAAGGTGGTATCTGTTGATAAATAAGTATTGTATAATGTATTATTGATAAATAGATCTAATTCATAAACAGGTGGACTAGTCAAATCCCAATCAACTTGTAGACTAGTATCGGTAATATTAGAGATAATGATTTGGTTTTCACAATCATCTTGTGCTAGGAGTGTAGAAGAAATTCCTAAAGTTAGAAAAGCAAAAATGCAAAGCAATAGTTTTGGGTAAGCAATAAAGGCAAAAGATGTGGTAATCGTTTTCATAAGATGTGATTTTTGAAAAAAGATATAATGGTACTATATTAATTGGTTTTATATTAATTTACAGTATTTACTTGACTTACTACTAAGGATTAATTAAGAAAATTAAGTTTTGAGTCCCTTAATATACTTAATGTTTTCCTCTTTTTGAAGTAGATTGATCAATCAATCAATCATCTTTACTGATTTTAGGTTTATCAAAACGCTAATATCATTTACTACTTAGTAAAGTTATGTAATGAAAATCGTTTATTCAATTACGTTTTTTGTAGAGAATTTTTTGTATTTTAAATGAGTTTTATCTATTTGGCTTTCTAAGTGCTTGATTTTGAGGTTTTTATTTTGGGCTGCTAGGATTGTAATAGCACCTAAAATAACTGTTATTTGTCTAGTAGTGAAGCATATAAATTGGCGTATAATGAGAGATCGAAAAATTGTAAAATTGTTGGAGCGTTTTACTAAAGCAGAACTTAAAGAATTGAAAGATTTTGTTTATTCTCCATTTTTTAATAAAGATAAAAATATTAATAAGCTCTATGATTATATATACAAGCATTTAAATGATGAACTTAGCCCTTCTATGAGCTTTAGTGCGACTAATGCTTTTAAACAGTTATTTCCTAGTAAATCCTACGATAAAAATACCATCACTCGATTATTATCCAAACTACATGATTTAGTAGAACAGTTCATGATACATAGTGAAACCAAAAAAGATATTTTTGCAATGAATTTAAGGCTTTTAGATCAGTACATGAAAAATGGGAATACGAGTTTATTTAAGAGTTGGTTTAAAAAATTAAAAAAACAGCAAAGTAAGCAAAATTACAGGGATGAAATTTACTATCAAAATAACTATTCATTAGCAAGTATTTACAGTCAATATGTATCCATTTATGAGGATACAGGATCGGCGGATATCAATTTACAGGAAATCAACGATGCCTTTGATTTATACTATTTATATAAAAAAATGTTGCTGTTTAGTAATATGAAAAACAGGGAACGATCTGTAGCACATACCTATAACTATACGTTTATTGAACCAATTATGGCTTTTGTAGAAGCAGAAGGACAAGTGGACGAACCAAGTATTATTATTTGGTATAAAGCTTTGCGCTTATTAAATGAAATTAATGAAACCAACTATAATGAGTTAAAAGTATTGTTGGATAAGTATAATGATGTATTGAGTATCAAAATTCAACGGGTTTTTTATACCTATTTAGAAAATACCTCCCGACAAGTATTCAGTAACGAACAATTGTATAAGGAATTATTTGAACTGTATCGTATTCAATTAGATAAACAGATCATATACACCAATGGTTACTTGCCTTTATTGATATTTAGAAATATTGTCAAAGTGGCTTTGCACCTTAAAAAATGGACCTGGTTAGAAGCTTTTTTTCAAGAAAATAAAGCCAAACTTCAACCACAACACAAGGAGAAAGAAGAGGTGTATAATTTGTGTTTAGCAATGTTATATTTTGAGCAAGAAAAGTATGAACAGTCTTTAGATGAAATCAATAAGATTATTAACTTTAGAAATATCAATATTTACACACAGCTAGAAGAAAGACGAGTACGATTAAAAAATTACTATGAGCTAGGCTACTACGGACCTTTTGAAGACTTAGTAAACAGCTTTCGACGATTATTGACCGCCAAAAAAGGAAAAATTCCTACGATTCATTTACAAGCCAATAGAGATTTCATTACCATTATTCACCAAATATATAAATCATCCATAGAAACCAAAGATCAAGATAAAGGCATAAAAATAGCCGAAGAAATGGAGGCAATAGAAATTTTACCTGAAAAAGCATGGTTAATGAAGAAATTAGCGGTGTTAAATTATATTATAAAATAAAAAGATCATTACCAATGAAACCAATCCAAACTCAACGATTAGACCTACAAGAAGTCAATATAAACGATACCGCCTTTATTATTGAATTACTAAATAGTCCAGGATGGTTAGCCTATATTGGCGATGCTAAGGTGAGGGAACCAAACGATGCTGCACGTTATATTGAAACGAAATTGCAAAAAGGCTATCGAGATGATGGTTTTGGCTTGTATAAAATGGTTTTGCGATCAACAGGAGAAACCATCGGTTTATGTGGCTTAATCCAAAGGTCTTTCCTAGAAGATATAGACCTCGGATTTGGTTTGCTGCCTCAATATTACCGCAAAGGCTATACCTATGAAGCCTCCATCAAAATGTTAGAATATGCTTTTTATGAACTCAAAGTCAATAAAGTCCTAGCTTTTACCAGCCTAGAAAATCCCAACTCACAAAATCTCTTAAAGAAATTGGGATTTAAGACAGATGGAATAATCAAGTATGGAAATACGGAGGAGGATGTACATTTGTATAAGCTAGAGATGGAAAAATTTCTTGAAATACAATCTGGTCAAGTCAAAGCAGTAAGCAAGAGCAGTACGCATAGCTTTAGCAAGTTTGTGACAGCTAAAATTAAGCTCTTAAAGGGTTTGGGTATAGAAGGCGATGCCCATATGGGCAAGACGGTCAAGCATCGGTCAAGAGTCCGAAAAGATCCTAACCAACCGAATCTGCGCCAAGTACACTTGATCCATGAAGAATTATTCAACGAATTGGCTCAAAAAGGCTTTACCATCAAAGCAGGACAAATGGGCGAAAACATCCTCACTCATGGTATTGATTTATTAAATCTCCCTAGAAATACCATCCTTAAAATCGGTAATCAAGCAGAAATCGAAATCACAGGACTACGCAATCCCTGTTCGCAATTAAACGGACTCCAAGAAGGACTAATGCAGGCACTCGTTTTTACCGACGATGCTGGAAAAGTCATTAGAAAAGCAGGCATCATGGGCATTGTAAAGCAAGGAGGAGAGGTGAGAGTGGGGGATCGCATTGAGGTGATTAGACCGATAGGGGAGCATGTGGCTTTGGAAAGGGTTTGATGGGTATAATTAGGTGATTGAAAAAACTTCAGGACCTTAATTCTACTTTAATTTCTTAATGATTCAAAAAGAGTTAAACATTAAGGCAGGAAGAGAAGAATTAAGGAAATTAAGTGTTTTTGAACGACACTCCCTCTTAATTTTCTCAATGTTTAACTCTTTCTACAAATAATTAATCTACTTATTCTTTTCAGAAATATACCATACAATAAAACCTAAAAATCACTACAAATCAATGTCTAAAAAGGAATTTTCCCACAACATGACCTACGTCATAGATCATATTAGCCTAAGAGAAATCCCCACCAACCCCAAAAGCTTCCAAGCAGGCATCACCGCCCAAATCACAGCAGTCAAGCATTTAGCAGAAGATGTAGAAAAAGCCCGACAACTCTCTCAAATCGGTGTGTGGAGTCGAATTGTAGGAGATTTAGATCAATCTACTAGCTATTTACAAGCAGCAGCAGAGCTTTTGAAGAAATTGGGGCAGGAAAATAGCCGATTGGCGAAGGTGAATTGCTTGCGACAGGCACAAACCTTGCAATTTCAAGGCAATTATAAAGCAACAGAGGCAATTTATAACACTTTGGCAAAGCAAATCCTAGAAGATGCAATCGAAAAAGATCAGGTTTTACTAGATTTTATTTATCAACATCAAGGAAAAAATTATTTTGAATGGGGAAAGTATCAACAAGCTTTGGAATATATTCAAAAAGCCATTACAATTAGAGCAAAGAAAGGTAATAAGGAATTATTAGCATCTAGTCGTTTGGCTTACAAAACCATTGAAGCAAAAATGAAGAATAAGGGAGAGATAATTATTTAATTCCCTTGGTCTATTTCTATTAGAAAAGGACTTTGGCATAATTGTAGTCCTATTTAACTGCAAGAAAATGGTGGAAAAATAAGCATTGGATTTATTTTTTCACCATTTCTTGTTTAAATATATAAACCTAAACTCGGTCTAAGCTGTTCTTATAGGTTATCTATTCACATAAATAGAAAAAGGAGAGTGAATTGTTAAAATGGGGAAGCAACAAGCTCCATACTTTAGCACTTACCACTAAATCTTTACGATTATTAGAAATAAAAGTGTAATTTTGCAGCCAATATGGAAAATATAAGAAATTTTTGCATCATTGCCCATATCGATCATGGCAAGAGTACGTTAGCAGATCGCTTATTAGAGGAAACCTCAACCATTAATGAGCGACAGATGAAGAATCAATTGCTAGATAATATGGACTTGGAAAGAGAGCGTGGAATCACCATTAAAAGTCATGCCATCCAAATGGATTATAAGGCGGATAATGGACAGATGTATACACTCAATTTGATTGACACACCTGGTCACGTGGATTTTTCCTACGAGGTGTCTCGATCCATTGCAGCATGTGAAGGAGCTTTGTTGTTAGTGGATGCTTCACAAGGGATTCAGGCACAAACCATTTCCAATCTATATTTAGCGATTGAGCAGGATTTAGAGATTCTGCCTGTAATCAATAAAATTGATATGGATGGGGCAATGGTAGAGGAAGTTGCAGATCAAATTATAGAGTTAATTGGTTGTGAACCTGAAGAAATTTTGCAAGCAAGTGGCAAGGTTGGTTTAGGCGTTCCAGAACTTTTAGAGGCGATTGTAGAGCGTGTCCCAGCTCCGAAAGGGGATGTTGAGGCACCATTACAAGCTTTAATTTTTGACTCTGTTTTTAATTCTTATCGAGGCGTAATTGCTTATTACCGTATTCTAAATGGTACTTTAAGAAAAGGAGCAAAGGTCAAATTTGTCAATACTGGAGCAGAATATAATGCAGATGAGGTTGGTATCCTGCGTTTAGATATGGAGCCTCGTCAAGAAGTGAAGGCAGGTGATGTAGGTTATATTGTAACTGGAATCAAGGAATCTAAGGAAATTAAAGTAGGGGATACCATTACAGAAAAAAGCAATCCTTGTGATGCGGCTATCGAGGGTTTTGAGGATGTTAAACCAATGGTATTTGCGGGTATTTACCCAATTGATACCGAAGACTATGAGCAACTCAGAGACTCTTTAGAGAAATTGCAGCTTAATGATGCGTCTTTGGTTTATGAAGCAGAGACTTCGACTGCATTGGGTTTCGGTTTCCGTTGTGGTTTCTTAGGAATGCTACACCTCGAAATTGTTCAAGAGCGACTGGATCGAGAGTTTGATATGGGGGTGATTACTACCGTCCCTAACGTATCCTACTTTGCTTATACGAATAAAGGAGAAAAATTATTGGTCAATAATCCTGTTGATCTACCTGATCCTACCTATTTGGATTATGTAGAGGAACCAATTATTGAATCGCAAATCATTACCAAACCTGAATATATTGGGCGAATTATGAATTTGTGTATGGATCGAAGAGGGGTACTTAAAAATCAAGTCTATCTCTCCGAAACAAGAGTAGAATTGACCTTTAGATTGCCTCTAGCAGAGATTGTATTTGATTTTTATGATAAATTGAAGTCGATTTCTAGAGGTTATGCTTCTTTTGATTATCAAATGGACGGTTATGAGCAAGCGAATTTGGTAAAAATGGATATTTTACTTAATTCAGAGCGGGTAGATGCACTATCAGCACTAATTCACCGTTCAAAATCACAAGAACTAGGACGAAAATTGTGTAAAAAACTCAAAGAACTGCTTCCAAGACAGCAGTTTATGATTGCCATTCAAGCAGCTATTGGAGCAAAAATTATTGCTAGAGAAACCATTAGTGCTTTACGTAAAGATGTAACCGCAAAATGTTATGGTGGAGATATTACTCGTAAACGAAAACTATTGGAGAAGCAGAAAAAAGGTAAGAAACGAATGCGGCAAATTGGCTCTGTCGAGGTACCGCAAAAAGCATTCCTTGCAGTTTTAAAGCTAAATGAGTAAACTTTATATATTCTTACAAAAATTTGTTTTCTAGTCATTGTATTTGTATTTTAGTAATGTTGGCAAAATAATCAGTAAAAGGGCTGATTATTTTGCCAACATTCATGACTCTACCTTACCCAATAATAAAACAGCATAAATAACCAGCTTCCTAACACCTGCATATACTCTTTTCTCTTAGGTATGGTATTTTATATCTATGCGTTCTGTTCTATTCCCTTAACCAAACTAATAACATATTGATGAGCATTACCAAGTCGGCTGTATTAAAGGCCTTGAGCTATGTAGATGATCCTGATCTAAAAAAAGACTTAGTAAGTCTCAAAATGATAGATAATATTCAGATTGAGGGTAAAAAAGTTGCTTTTACACTCATTTTGACAACGCCAGCCTGCCCAATGAAAGAACAAATAAAGGGAGCTTGTGTAACCGCAATCAAACATTTTGTAGATAAAGAGGCAGAAGTAAATATTGAGGTCACTTCACAAGTGACCACAAAGCGACAAGGAACATCTAAAGTATTACCAAATGTCAAAAATATTATTGCTGTAGCATCTGGTAAGGGAGGGGTCGGCAAATCAACAGTATCGGTTAACTTAGCCTTAGCATTGGCTAAAACAGGAGCTAATGTAGGTTTATTAGATGCGGATATTTATGGTCCTTCGATTCCAATGATGATGGATTTAGAAGGCAGAAGACCAGAAATTGCTGTGGTTAATGGCAAGCATCGGATTATGCCTGTTGAACAATATGGAATCAAAACGCTTTCTATTGGTTTTTTGGCAGAAGCTAGTCAAGCAGTAGTTTGGAGAGGCCCAATGGCTTCCTCAGCATTGCGGCAGTTCATTACCGAAGCAGAATGGGGAGATTTAGACTATTTGATTATAGATTTACCTCCAGGAACAGGAGACATTCACCTCACATTGGTACAGACAGCTCCTGTGACAGGTGCAGTAGTAGTGACAACACCACAAGATATTGCTAAAGCAGATGTGGTCAAAGCCATCAATATGTTTGCCATTCCACAAATCAATGTACCTGTTTTGGGGATTGTGGAAAATATGTCCTGGTTTAGTCCACCAGAGTTACCAGATAAAAAATATTATTTATTTGGTAAGGAAGGAGGCAGAAAATTAGCGGCGGATTATCAACTACCATTACTTGCTGAATTGCCTATAGTAGAAAGTATTAGAGTAGGAGGTGATAAGGGTAAACCTGTTGTTTTGCAGCAGCAAGAAGCAATTGCTGAGGCTTATTTGAGTCTAGCACAGATGACAGCTCAACAGGTAGCCATTCGGAATGCAGCGCAAGCTCCTACCGAAACAGTGAAAATAACAACTTAGTCGATCAAGTAGGTACGACTACAAACTTGTTCAACTTGAATTAAGTAACGAGTAAAAAATAAATTTGTCAAGCAAAATGAGGATTTATTTTCTATTATTACTAAACTAAACTTACAATATGTCCGTCATATCCAATCCTAAACAAAGTATGCTCGAAAGAATTGAACGATCCTTGGATGGTATACGCCCTCATTTGAAATTAGATGGAGGAGATATTAAAGTGGTGGAATTGACGGATGACAATATTTTGAAGGTAAAACTACTAGGGGCTTGTGAAAATTGTCCCATGAGTTTTATGACGATGAAGGCAGGGGTGGAGCATACGGTAAAAGCAGTAGTACCAGAGATTGTAGCAATTGAGGCGGTATGATATTGATCTACTAGTGTAATAGAGGCTATGAATACTACAATGATATTGGCAGTATGAAATGAACACCTATTTGTCATTCATTTTTCATCCAAAATGCTTTATTATCGTCAAATTTAAGGTCTTTCTTTGCAGTCACATACACAACATACCATCTCACAGATCACCAATATTCATTTGTCGGGTTATAAGTCCATTACAGATGTCAATGTCGATTTTTTGCCAGGTATGAATATTATTATTGGCTTGAATGGGAGTGGCAAGACCAATTTTCTTTCTTTTCTCAATGATGCCTTGCAATTTAGATATGCAGTAAGTCATACGATAAATATTAATGCTTCCTTTTTTACTAGAACGGGTATTCCGTATAAATGGATTGTCGCAGTAAATAAGGAAGAAAAAATGAAGGTAGTTAATAAATTATTTAATCCTTCTGATATTATTAAAATTAAGGAGAGCCTTTATCAAGAAGAGAATTTGATATATGAGGATAGTAGTGAGGCGATAGTGAATGGGAAGGTGATCAACATTAGTAAGGCCATAGATATTTTTACCAAAACCCACCTCAAAAATTCCAATTACTTTATTCAATCACAATTACCTGCCAATCAAATTTTGTTGGCAAGAGCAGGACGGATTATTGCCAAACCTCCCTTTAAAATCAAGCATTACGATACAGAAAAAGCATTCACTTTCATTCAATCTATTAGTGGTAATTTTGTGAAGAAATTGGTGGATAAAAGGGATCAACTAATTACTGGACCGCTCAAAACTTTTTATCAATTACTTCAGGAAGAAATAAGTGAAGAACTCAAACAACAATTAAAGCAGTATTCTCCAATCAAAGACATACGCTTCAATCCAGATATTTTGATTTATCGCTCTAATGGGGAGTTGATTATGACCAATATCATTCTCGAATTTAAAGTAAAAGATAAATGGCGAAAATGGTCTAGTCTTTCCGATGCTTCCAAACGCTTATTTCAAATCATCAGCGAAGTAACCTATCATCCTCATGAAGTTTTTTTAATCGAAGAGCCAGAATTAGGATTAGATTTTAAGCAGATGAAATTGTTAATGGAGTTTTTAGAGTTACATGCTCGCTCTAAACAGCTGATCTTAACGACGAATAATCCATTTGTATTGGATGTATTGAAAATCGACGAGTTAAAACGAATTATTGTTTGCAAAAATAAAGATAATACGACTATGCTCAGACGTTTATCTTATACAGACCAAAAAACGATACAAAGTCATTTAGCCGAAGCAAAAGAAAAGTTAAGCGATTATTGGTTAAATTCAGAATTTTATTGATCATGATAGATGACCAATATGTCTACTAAAAAAAACAATCAACGACATAAAAGAACAGCTCCAATTGGTATGTTTGACTCTGGAATAGGTGGTTTAACTGTCTGGAAAGAGGTGAACCAACTATTGCCTAACGAATCCATTATTTATTATGCGGATAATGCCCATTATCCTTATGGACCTAAGTCACAAAGTACTATTCAACAATTTTGCAATCGCATTGTAGATTTTTTATTGGCAAAAGACTGTAAATTGATTGTCGTTGCTTGTAATACAGCCACAGCAGCAGCGATTACCCACCTTCGTCAACACTACTGCATCCCATTTGTGGGAATGGAACCAGCAGTCAAACCAGCCGCTTTACACACCAAGACAGGAAAAATAGGCATTCTAGCTACTCAAGGCACTCTAGCAGGTGCTTTATTTCAGGAGACTAGCCGTAAATTTGCTCAAGATGTAGAGGTTTACATTCAAATTGGTACAGGATTGATTGCCATTGTTGAAGAAAATCGAATCCATGAACCTGCTTCCATCGAATTATTGCGAAGTTATATTATGCCTATGGTAGAGAAAGGGGCAGATCATATCGTACTAGGCTGCACCCATTATCCTTTTTTACAAGCCATCATTGAAGATATGGTAGGACCTGAAATTACCATACTCAATCCAGCTCCAGCAGTAGCAAAGCAGGTAAAGCGTTTATTGGAGATTAATGATTTATTAGCTGCTAATGATCAAGTAGCGGAGTATATTTTTCATGCTTCTGGTAAGGCGATTGATTGGAATGGGGTTTTGAAAGAGAGCTTATTGATTTAAATCTTTAAATTCTCTACATATACTCCCCATTCATTGCCTTCAATAACTGCACAACAGATTCATTATATACTGAATTTGAACTCATTTTTGTTATCCTTTATTATTTAAAGCTGCCTCAATAAAAGCTATATCTACTTTAAAAAGAACCGCTAGTTTTTCATAATCAGATATGATATTGTCTTCATGCAAAGAGCGAATTAGACTCATTTTTTCTTCAATGCTTTGTTGAGCTTCTTTATCTTTCTCGGCAAGTGCATTGGCAAGAGCCTTATCTTTCTCAGCAA